>JBIOXP010000001.1:0-8165 GCA_044869705.1 Binatia bacterium
CTCAGGAGAACTCCATGGCCAAGCCGGAAATCAGATCGGAAGCGGACGCGTTTCGCGAAGCATTTCATCAGCGGATGCATGCCAACAACATGTACGGTCTCTGGGAGCTGGCGAGCCAGATGACGCCGCAGCCGCAGCCGAAGATGGTTCCACATCTATGGCCGTGGTCGACCACCGAGTCGATTATCGAAGAATCGGCGCGCGCGGTCCCCGTCGGCGACGAACGAAGAGCGTTGCAACTCTTCAATCCGGGCCTCGGTGGACGTTGGGCAACGACGAATAACCTAATCGCTGCCGTGCAGATTCTGTTGCCGGGTGAAGTCGCGCGGGCTCACCGCCACACGCCGACGGCGATCCGCTTCATCATTGAGGGCACTGGCGCTTACACCGCCGTTGATGGCGAGCGCGTCTACATGTCACCGGGAGATCTGATTTTGACGCCGAGCTGGGCGTGGCACGACCATGGCAATGAAACCCATGAACGCGTCGTCTGGATGGACGGTTTGGACATTCCTTTGATTGCATCTCTTGAAGCTATGTTTTTCCAGTTTTACTCCGTTCCTCAGGTGCCTGCCTCACGGCCGGCGCATGCCTCCCAACAAATGTACGGTCATGCGCACATCACGCCAACCTGGGTGAAAGAGAAGCCGCAAGCATCGCCATTACTCCTCTACTCCTGGACACAAACGTCTGAGGCACTGAACGCTTTGCGCGAGCATCACGGCAGCGCTCAAGATGGCGTTTTGCTCGAATACAGACATCCGCAGACCGGCGGCCCCGTATTGCCGACGATGGCCTGTATGATTCAGTTGCTGCGATCCGGCGAGCACACCAGGGCGCATCGCCATACTGGCAGCGCCGTGTACCACGTGGTAAGTGGCGCCGGCTTCACGGTCATCGACGGAAAGCGTTTCAATTGGAGCAAGGGCGATATCTTCGCACTGCCGCCGTGGGCGCTGCATGAGCATGCAAATTCGTCCGCGAGCGCAGATGCCGTGCTATTTTCGATTCAGGATGTGCCGGTGCTGAAAGCGCTCGGGCTCTACTATGAAGAAGAGTTCGAGGAAAACGGCGGACATCAGGAAGTCACGTCGACATTCAAGCCGGCGTAGTGTAAAACACATCGGAGCCAGTCTCGCTGCTCTTAATTTTGTCTCTCCGCAACGCGCTCGCCAGGCAATCTGTCATCTCGAGCGTTAGCCAGAGTCTTATGTTATCGGCCACGGACGAAGAAAGATTTCTCGCCTTTGGGCTCGAAATGACACTTGCGCGACGCGCAGGATTGAGGTTCTCCGGGTTGCGAATGGCCTCGCCGATACCCTCGTGCAAAGACGGGGGAATGCGGTCAGTCGGCCCTTTAAACTCCTGCTAGTTTTCTCGATGTCTAGTGCGACAATCCGAACGAGCTAATATCCCCGCCCGAAAAAAAAGTTCCGATAACGTTGCCACGCGTAATCGGTAAATCGAGATGCGACGGATGCAACTCGTCGTGGTAGACCGTGACGCGTGCCGGGAGCGGACGGCGAACGTGATTGCGCGCCAGGGCTTGCAATGAATTCAACGCCGGCTCATCGTCGGCGCCTTTGATCCGGATCGCGATGCGCTCGCCGGCCTGAAACAAACGCGCCGTCGGAACGATCGGGATTTTCACCTCATAAATTTTTCCCGGCTCGATCGGTTCGCGCTTTTGATGCGCTTGGATGGGTTCCCAGGGTTGGCTGTCTTCACGCAGCATGCGCTGCGACGCACGCAACCAGCCGCGCGTGAGCTCATGCTCTTTTTTATTGCGATCGATCAGCAGCAGCGCAATAAACAAAAGCGCGTCACTGTCGGTGGTTGAGAGATAAAGCGTCAGCACGCTCGGGCCGAGCACTTCCGTATTTTCTACGAGTAACGGCGTGGAATAAATGAGCGAGCCATGCTCGAAATTGGATTCATCGAACGAGTCCGAGTCCTCGGCCGGCCAGATCTCGTGCTCGCTCAGTATGGCGTCCTTGTGTAGATAAAAGGTTGTCCAGCGCGCCTCCGGGGGCGGCCAATCATGCAAACTTTCCCATTCGCCGGTCGGCGGTATGAAACAGCGAATCGGTGGCTCCTCCATGACTCCGGTGTCGATCCCTTTCAGCCAGTAGTCAAACCAGCGCAGCGCCTCGTCCTGGTATTGATAAACCGGTCGGTCTAGATACACGCCCGGGCCGATCACCATCTTTTTAGGTCCGCGCCAATTTTTCCAAGCGGAAAATGCTCCCGGAAGATGCAAACCGTAGTTTCCCCAGCATGCGCCGAGGTATGCGGGAATCGTCGCTTTTTCATCGTGGGCGCTGTGCTCGCGCCAGAACGGCCCATCGAAAGGATGCAGCACGAAATCGACGATCAGCGCGTTGGTGCCGACGTCGGGATTCTGCAAGGCTTCACGCAGCACCGGCTGCGCGACAATTTCGTCATCGCGCAAAGCAAGCGCGATGGCTTCCTTATAGGCTGTTTCGCCGTGCTTCTCTTTGTAGAGACTGCGATAGTTCGGCCGATGAAGACTGTTGCGCCAGTGACTGATAAACCCATGGGCCAAAATTCCGCCGTGGTAGCACCGATGCCGGTAATCGTCGGTGCCGGCGAACGGCGCAAAAATCGCTTTAAGCGGATTGGGTCCAAGCGCGGCGACCGCTTTGGCCAAACGCGCGAAATAAGAGACGCCGAACATCCCGATCGCTCCGTTGCTCCAGGGCTGCACGGCGAGCCAGTCGATGAGATCGCAGACATCGCGCACTTCCTGCGGGCCCATCAACTGATAGAAACCTTCCGAGCTGCCGGTGCCCCGTACATTGAAAACCGCATGGATGTAGCCGCGGCGCGCGAAGAATGTCGAGTCGCCGCTTTCCATATAGCCACGCATGGGCGTAAAGCCGACCGGAAGCATGGGCGGTGATTGCAAGTTTTTGTTGTAAGCGTGCGCGCCGAGAATCACGGGGAACTGATCGTCAGAATCAGGCCGAAAGATGTCGCCATCCAAATGCGTGCCATCAGGCATACGCACTTTGACGTCGCGATCAACGACAATGTTATACTTGCGTTCGGAAGTCGACCAATCTCGGGTGAACATATCTCTTCGATCTCCCTGGCCGAGTTCCATTACTCCAGGCTGCGGTGAATGTCCAGGCAGCAGCAAATAACGTGAAGCGCGCGCACCGCTGCAGTGTGCTGTGGCGACAATGCGCAACGTCGGGTTCAGTCCCAAGCTCGGAAGGATTTCTCCCTCCGGTCGAAATGACACGCATAGAGAGTTGACAGTTGAGATTACCCGACATAGTGCTGACACGAGAGGAGATTTAGCGCGTGCGCATCATTGATCTGCACTGTTACCCGAACACTGAGCCCTGGATCAAATCACAGGGACCCTATGTCGAAGCATTGGCGAAATATTGGAATCGCGCCTGGACGTGGAAGAGCGAAACGGATGTCATCGAAGAATTCAAAAGATCCGGTGTCGAGGCCATGCTCGTCGCCTTCGATATTGAATCCGTTACCGGGGCGCCGCCGTGCACCAACGAATACGTTGCCGGGATGCGCGATCGCAATCCTGGCGTGATTCGCCAGGCTTGGGGCGCCGTCGATCCGTTGAAAGCCTCGCGGGCTATCGAGGAGGCGAAAAAAGCGATCGAAGAGCTCAAGCTGTTCGGGTTTCATTTTCATCCGATCATGGGCCACTTTTCCGTCGATGACCGCAAGCTCTACCCGTTGTGGGAGACGATCAACGCACTGAAAGTCCCGGTGATGATCGACGTCGGCACGACGGGAATGGGAGCAGGGATGCCGGGCGGTTTGGGCGCGGTCATTCGCCACGCGCATCCCGCGGCGATCGATCAACTCGCGGCGGATTTTCCAGATCTAAACATTGTTGCCGCTCATCCGGGCTGGCCGTGGACGGATGAGATGCTTGCGGTCGCGTTGCACAAGGGAAACGTCTCGTGGGAATTGTCCGGATGGGCGCCGAAATATTTTCCCGATGCGCTCAAACGCGACATCAAAGGCCGGCTGAAAGACAAAGTGATGTTCGGCAGTGATTACCCGAGTATTCCCTACGACCGCATCTTCACGGAGTGGAAAGACCTGGGGTATTCGGACGAAGTGATGGAAAAAATATTTCACCGCAACGCCGAGCGTATTTTGGATCTTTAAACACGTTAGCGGTCGCGCTCGCGCACCGCGCCGATCAGCGCGCCGTAGAGCGCCAACGGCACAGACGAAACCAAGATCATGGTCAGTAAGATGTCTCCCGTGACGCTGATGAGCTTTGCGGCAATCAAAGGCGCTAGAACTCCTGAGGTGTAATGCAAAGACATAATCACGCCCGCCGCTGTTCCAGCGCTTCCAGCCGGCGCGGTTTCTTGCGCGAGAGCGACGATCAGAGCAGGTACTGAGGCCTTGAGCACGCCAAATAAGAATATCCCAGCGGCGATCGCAACCACAGAGTCGAGCCAATAAAAAACTGCAAACGAAGCAAGGCCCGCGGGAAAAGCGCTCGCCATGATTACGAAGCGCCTGCCGAGCTTGTCCGATAAGCTTCCAAGGCAAAACGATCCGACCATATTGGCGATACTGAGAAGGCTCATGATCCAACCTGTTTCTTGGATCGTAAGTGATTTTGCCGAACGCATCGCCGTAGGCGTCCAGGCAGCGGAGCTCCAGAAAACAGACCCACCGATGAATTCGAGCACGGCCAGCAGCAAGAGTGAAAACGAGAGCGCGGCCCGGAAGGAACCGGATCGCTTGAGGCTGCGCGGCCGATGCTGCTCGCGAATGAAAAGAAACTGTACGAGCGTATCGACAGCAGCGATGGCACCGACTGCCAAAAAGGCATACCGCCAGCCGAACAAAGCCGCTACTCGACTCGATAGAAGCGCGCCGATCGCCCCGCCAATGCCGTAGGCCACCGAGATCAGACTCGCGCCGAAGCCCCGCCTCTGCGGAAGCAATTCGGACATAATCAGATACAACGATGGCGGTGTGAAGCCGTAGCCGATCCCGGTTAGAGCAAGAAAACAAGCGAACACGATCTGACGCTGGCTCATGCCTGCTCCCGCAAAGCCAACTCCAAGCAGAGTCAATCCAGTGATCAGCACCTTTTTGGGTCCGATACGATCGGCCAGGCGACCGGCGCCGGCACTGGTCAGAGCGGCAACGATCATCATCACGGAGAAAAGGCTTCCCGCGGCGACTGCCGAAAGCGAAAACGACTGTCTAATTTCCGGCAGCGCAATGCCGAGAGTCGCCACCATCATGGACGGCATAAAATTCGAGCAGGGAATGAGACAAACAGCGACACGGTCGCGTTTCGGCGACGCTGGTGATTGTGCTGCGTTGATAGCTGTTCCTATTTGAGAGGGATAAAGACGTAATGGCGCGGCTGGCCCCCAACGACGCGAGTGATATGGCCGCGGCCGGTCGTGTCCTCCGCAAGCATCACATCGCCGGGTCCAAAGCGGCGGATCGTGCCGTCGCCGGTTTCAATTTCGACCTGACCGGAAAGGGTAATGACGTACTGCCGCTTGGGCACCGGATGATAATCACTCACGTGATCTGCCGGCGAACGGCGAAATTGAATGGCGTGCGTCGGTTGCAGTTCTGAGGCTTGGAAACGCCCAAGTGCATTTAGCTCGACTTCCACGTCTTCGAAGTGAGATTCATTGTCCGGACCGGTGTAGAGTCTGGCGATCTTCATCAGCCGGTTTGTAGGGGAATCGAGTCGGAAAAGCAAGGCAACGAATGTGTTTAAAGTGTTCGAATCGTTCAAACCGTTCGAGCCGTTTGCGAGATTAGCAGATCAAGCAGAGCTGTTGCGCGGTTGCGAGTGTGGGCGACTTTACTGCACCGGCGCACAGCCTATATAGTTGGGAGCCATAGAGGTGCTAGATTTTGGATCAGGAGCGCTTTCATGAGTCACGAAATTTTGGAAATTTTGGCAGCTGACATCGACAAACTGCTCGGTGAACCGGTCGGCAGCCGTAGAGTTGAAATCACCGATCTCACGCCGCGCGACGGGCAGCAGTGCAAGCTCGCGACGCGAGTGACAACTGACGACTTATTGCCGCTCTGCGCATCCTTGGACAATTGCGGCTTTCATGCGGTGGAAGTTTGGGGCGGCGCGACGTTCGACGTCTGTATGCGCTATTTGAAAGAAGATCCGTGGGAGCGACTTCGCCGCATCAAAGCAGTGATGCCGAAAACCAAGCTGCAGATGCTCTTGCGCGGCCAGCACATTCTCGCCTATCGGCCTTACACCGATAAAATCGTCTACAAATTCGTCGAGCGCGCGATCGCCAACGGCATGAATGTTTTTCGTATTTTCGAAGCGACCAATGATTTCAGAAACATCGAAGTCGCTACCAAAGCCGTAAAGGAGATGGGCGGCGAAGCGCACGTCGAGGTCAATTATACAGTCAGCCCTGTGCATACGCTTCAGAAATGGATGGAATACGCCGAGCAGTTGATCGAGATCGGCGCCGACTGGCTATCGTTCAAGGATGCGACCGGAATCCTGACGCCGTTCGACAGCTATCGCATCATCAAGGGGATCAAAGATCGAGCCAAAGACAAACTCCCGGTGCTCTTGCATTGCCACGATATGGGCGGCACTTCGAGTATGTGTCATCTGATGGCGATCCTCGCAGGAGTAGACATGATCGATACCGTTTTGTCTCCGCTGTCCTTCGGTTCGGCGCATCCCGCCACCGAGACTATGGTCGCGTCTTTGAGAGGCACGCCGTTCGATACCGGCATCGACGTCAAAGCTCTCGAGGAGCCGACACGAATTACTCGGCAGATCAAGGCAAAGTACGAGAAATACGAAACCGGCTACACGGGCGTGAGCGCGGATGTTTTCATACACAAAGTTCCCGGCGGAATGATCTCGAATATGGTCGCTCAGTTGAAAGAAGCCGGGCGAATGGATTTGATGGAGGCGGCGCTGAAAGAGACGCCCAACGTGGAAAAAGATCTCGGGCACCCGCCGCTACTCACACCGACCAGTCAAATCGTCGGCGTGCAGGCGGTGTTGAACGTGCTCGCCGGGGAGCGCTACAAGATTGTCAGCCGCGAGACCGGCGATTACGTCAAGGGAAAGTACGGTCGTCCGCCGGGCTCAGTCGACAAAGATCTGGTTCGGAAAATCATGAAAGACAAAGAGCCGGATTATTCGATGCGCTCGGGAGAAATGGCTGATCCATCCGATTGGGAGAAGTCGATCAAAGATTTGGGAGCTCTGGCGAAAACGGATGAAGACATTCTCCTGGGTGTGCTGTTCCCGATGCAGGCGAAGGAGTTCCTGACATTGCGCGAAAAAGGCGCGCTCCCGAATTAGGCGAGCAGAGATTTCACCACGAAGTAAGTAATTCATGAGCTTAGCGCTCGCCTACAGGAAATGAAAACGCCACGTCCCCTGACTGGCAATCCCTCGATACGCGTTGCGCGCTACTCGGGAAACCGGTTTAGACCGACGATTCTGAGCAGGCAGCGGCCGCACCGCCGTAGTGAAGGACGCCGGTCCTTTCGAAGGAGGCGCGAAGAGAGCGCAGATTTTTAGGGTGTGCACTGCGCGCCGCTTGCACCTCAAATGAGAACAGGAATTTCAACGCTGCAAACTCGAAGAGTTTACCCAAAGAATCATTTTGTCATTTCGAGCGTAGCGAGAAATCTTTTCCTCCTGCCGAAATCCCTGAGGGAACTTCATAATGTCTCGGAAGGATTTCTCCCTTCGGTCGAAATGGCAAATCTGTTCCCTCGGTACATGTGTGTATTTGAGCCGTCCGCTAAGAAGTTTTCTCTTAAAGCTTAGTTTTTTCATTTCTCGTCATGCCTGAATTACCCGACGTTACGGTCTATATCGAAGCGCTGGCCGAGAGAGTGCTGAATCAATCGATCCAAAGAATCCGAATCGGCAGCCCCTTTGTCGTGCGAACTTTCGATCCGCCGATCAAGGAAGTCGAAGGCAAGAAAATCCTTGCGCTTCGTCGCATAGGCAAACGGATCGTAATCGAGCTCGAAGACGATCTATTTTTAATCGTTCATCTGATGATCGCCGGCAGATTGCATTGGAAGCCCAAGGGAGCAAAGATCGCGCGGAAATATGGCCAGGCGGCGATCGATTTTCCGCACGGAACACTACTTCTGAC
>JBIOXP010000002.1:0-7159 GCA_044869705.1 Binatia bacterium
GTGGAGATGAATCGGTAAGGGGTAAGTCGGAAGGCGCAAGCCTCACGCCTGAAGACTCACGCGCTCGCGAAAAAACATGTCCGATTACGACGTTATAGTAGCAGGCTCCGGCCTCGCCGGCCTCACCGCCGGCCTGTTCTGCGCACGCCATGGCCTCTCGACGCTCGTGCTCGAATCCAATATTCCCGGCGGCCACCTGATCAGCATTGAAAAAATCGCAGACTTTCCCGGTTTTCCGGAAGGCATCGCCGGCTACGATTTGTGCCCCAATCTACAGCGTCAGGCCGCAGATCACGGCGCTGAGTTTCAACGCGCTGAAGTTCAAGCCTTGAATGCTGAAGGACCTTTCTGGTCGGTGATCACGGATGAGGAACCGCATCGCGCGAAAGCCGTGATCGTCGCCACCGGTTCGTCGCTGAAAGAACTCGGCGTACCGGGCGAGGCGAAGCTCATGGGCCGCGGCGTGAGTCACTGCGCCAGTTGCGACGGCCCCCTCTATAACGACAAAATCGTCGGCGTGGTCGGCGGCGGAGATTCCGCGCTGGAAGAAGCACTGACGCTCGCGAATTACGCCGCATCGGTCGTGGTATTTACTCGAGAAGAAAACTTCGATGGCCAATTTTCCTATGTCCAGCGTGCCTTGAGCCAATCGAAAATCGTGCCTCGTCACAGCATGGCCATTGAAGAAATTTTAGGCGACGATGCCGTGAGCGGTGTGCGCGTGCGTAATTTGGCAAGCAATGAAACTTTTCATGTCGATCTCGCCGGCTTATTTGTTTATGTCGGCCTCAAACCGAACACGACTTTTTTGAAAAACACGGTTCAGCTTAGCGAAACCGGTCACGTATCGACTGACGCTTGGATGAGAACCGAGCGACAAGGCCTCTATGCAGCCGGCGATATCCGGCAAGATTCCGCGGCGCAGGCGATCACCTGCGCCGGCGACGGCGCTACCGCCGCGATCGCTGCGTACCGCTACATTAAGGTCCAATTTCGTTAACTGCGCTGCCGTGCTAGGTGGAATTTCGTCGATAGGCGCGGATTGACCAGCTACCGAGATGGTTCGACGCATGGAAAATTTTTTCGTCGGTTGCACTGCTGAAGTGATGCGGTCACATTCTCCGATACCCCATTACTCCAACACTCCGTCACTCCATTCTTAAAGGAATCTTTATGCCAGCACGATATCGCGCGGATCACATCGGCAGCCTACTTCGACCGGCAGAACTGCTGCAGGCGCGCAGAGTAAAGGGTTCGGCTGCGGAACTGCGCAGGGTTGAGGACAAATATATTCTCGAGGTCCTTGACCGCCAAAAGCAGCTCGGATTTAACATCTTCACCGACGGCGAATTGCGCCGTATCAATTTTATGAGTGACTTCAATGAGGCGGTGGAGGGGATCGATGACAGCGACAACTTGCTGCGCGCATGGCAAGCGAGCACATCCGCGAGCGGAACGCAGCCGTCGCGGGTGCCGGGCATTGTCGTCGGCAAAATTAAACAGACCCGGCGTTTAACCGAGCATGAATTTGCCTTTACGAAACAGCACAGTCCCGGCGATGTCAAAGTGACTTTGCCCACCGCGAATCAATTCCCGGCGATCTATTACAAGAAAGGCATCAGCGACAAAGTCTATCCGACCTACTCCGACTTTCTGCAGGACATTGTGCCGATCATCAAGGCCGAGATTCAGGCCCTGGTGAATCAGGGCGCGCAGTACATCCAGATCGATGCGCCACGGTACAGCTATTACATCGATCCCAAATGGCGCGGCTATATAAAAAATGAAATGGGCCTCGATCCCGAGCAGGCGCTCGATGAAGCGATTCGCGCTGATAATGCCTGTCTGGAAGGGGCCAAGCGCCCGGGAGTGATTTTGGCAATCCATCTTTGCCGTGGCAACAACCGCAGCCAGTGGTATGCCGAGGGCGGTTACGACGCCATCGCCGAGAAGCTATTCAGTCAGCTCAATGTCGATACGTTTCTTCTGGAATACGAATCCGAGCGCGCCGGCACCTTCGAGCCCTTGCGTTTCGTGCCGCGCGACAAAACTGTGGTGCTCGGGCTGGTGAGCACGAAGCTGCCGGCGATGGAATCGCTGGATGATCTCGCCAGACGCATTGACGATGCGAGCCGGTATATTCGATTGGAAAATCTCGCCATCAGCCCCCAATGCGGTTTTGCCTCGACCATGGAGGGCAATCTGCTCACCGAAGAACAGCAGTGGCAGAAATTACAGCTGGTCGTCGACGCTGCTCGCAAGTTTTGGGGCGCAAATTAGTTTTTGACCTGCCAGCCTCCCAGTGCTATCTATCGTCGCGGCAAAATTCGGCAAGGAGAATCGCTATGAGACGAGTAATGCTCACTTCTCTGGCGGCGATTGCTGCATGCTTCGGCTTCTGCTCCGGCCTTTCCGCACAGACGATCAAGATCGGCGCGGTGGTGCCGCTGACCGGCCGGTATGCAGCGCTCGGTGCCCAGGTAAAGACCGGCTACGAGATCGGCGTGCAGCAGATCAATGCCGCGGGCGGCGTGAGCGTCGGCGGAAAAAATATGACCATCGAATTAGCCATATTGGATGACGAATCGGATCCGACAAAAACCGTTGCGCGGCTGGAAACCTTCGCCACCCAGGGAGTGGTGGCGTATCTCGGTGGAGCTGGCTCCGACCTTCACGCCGCGGCAGCTTCCATCAGCGACAAGAACAAAATTCCTTATCTGGGTATCGGCTTTGCGCTCAACAGTATTCACAAGCAGGGCTTGCGTTATCTCTTCTCGCCTTTTCCGAAATCACCCGACCTGACGAGCGAGACATTTGTTTTCCTCGACGCGCTCGTTCCCGCTGCTCAACGTCCCCGAAAAGTAGCACTTCTGCTGGAACGCACCGACTGGGGCAAGGAGATGGGCGGTCTCTGGGAGAGCGCCGCCAAGAAACACGGTTATCAGATCGTTACGAATGGCGAGTACGCGCCCGGTTCGAAGGATTTTTCTGATTTGATTTTGAAAGCCAAATCGGCCGGCGCCGAAGCCGTCCTTTCGATGCCGTCCCCGCCGGATGGCATGACGCTGGTGAAACAAATGAAGGAGTTGGATTTGAACTCCAAGGTCAACGTTTTCATTCGTGCCGCTGATCCCCCGGTGTGGGCGCAAAATCTAGGAAAGGACGGCGATTACTCCCTGCTGATGCCCGGCTGGCACTTCGCGGCCAAATATCCAAAGGTGGCGGAGTTGAACGAAGCGCATCAGAAGCTTTTTAACCGCCCATCCGACCCCTTGGTCGGTCCGTCATACGCTTGTTTACAGATTATTTCCGATGCCGTCGCGCGGGCGAAAACCGTGGACCGTGATAAGGTTCGCGATGCCATCGCCGCCACGAAGATGACAACGGTTGTCGGACCGGTTCGATTTCGTTCCGACGGAACCGGAGAAGTTAAAGTTTTCATTCAGCAATGGCTCAAGGGTAAACAGGAGTTGATTTGGCCCAAGGAGTTCGCCACCGCGCCGTTTGGCTATCCCGCACCGGCTTTTAGCCAACGCTGAACGCCTGAGGCCGGATCAACGCGGCTGCTCTCGCGCTGCATTCGCGTCTGCCTGTATGAAAGACGTGTCCCGTTGAATACGTGACATTAAAGCTGCCCTCTTCCTCAACTCATTCTCGTCAATTCAACAATGTCCCTGCTCAGGGTTACGAACGCTACTAAGATCTTTGGCGGTGTCACTGCGGTCAAAAACGTCAGCTTGAACGTTGAAGCCAATGAGATCCTTGGCATCATGGGGCCCAACGGCTCCGGAAAGACTACGCTTTTCAATCTCGTCAGTGGCGCGCTTGCTCCCGACTCCGGCGCAATCTTTTTTCAAGGCGAGCGCATCGACGGTTTACCCGCTCATCGACTCTGTCATCGCGGCCTGGCGCGAACTTTTCAGCTTGTGCGTCCCTTCCTCGGCTTGACGGCGGAGGAGAATGTTCGCGTCGGCCTCGGCTACGGCAGAGATCGGCTTACCGGATCCAAGGCGCGCGACAAGGCTAGCGAGCTCTTGGCTTCGGTTGGTTTGGCGGGCCGGGCGAATCGTCTCGCCAACACGTTCACGGTCATGGATCGTAAGCGCCTCGAGTTGGCGCGTGCCCTGGCAACCGCACCTAAACTTTTGTTGCTCGACGAATTCATGTCCGGGCTGACACCGACTGAAACGGCTTTGGCGATCAACCTCCTTCGCCAGCTGCAGCTTGGCGGTCTGACGGTCGTTCTCGTGGAACATATCGTCTGGGCCTTGCTCGATGTTTCGCATCGGATTGTCGTGCTCAGCGCCGGCGAGAAAATTGCCGAAGGCGCGCCAGCGAGAGTGGCGAAAGATCCGCACGTAATCGAGGTGTACCTGGGGGAAAAGGCAGTGAATTAAATGTAGGGCCAAACCTATGTGTCTGCCCTGTACCTGGCGACCACACAGGGTCCCCCCCTACACGCGATTTTAACCCATGCTAGAAATACAAAATCTTCAGGTCGCCTACGGTCCACTGCCCGCGCTTCACGGCGTGGATCTCATCGTTCGACCGGCCGAAATGGTTGCGCTCGTGGGCCCCAACGGTGCCGGCAAATCGACTTTGCTTAAAACCATTTCAGGCCTGCTCACACCGCGTGCCGGCGCGATTCGCTGGCAAAATGAAACCATCAACACGGTGCCGGCCCATCGCATTGTGGAGCGCGGCATCGCTCTGGTGCCCGAAGGGCGCAGGTTATTTGCCGCCATGACCGTGCGAGAAAATCTCGAGCTCGGTGCCTTCACAGAGCGCGCGCAAAAAGAAAAACCTGCTCAAATGGAGCGCGTCTTCTCTCTCTTCCCGCGACTTTTCGAGCGCCAGCAGCAAACAGCGGGATTACTTTCGGGCGGCGAGCAGCAAATGCTGGCGCTGGGTCGGGCGCTTATGGGCCTGCCCCGTCTACTCCTTCTCGACGAGCCGTCCCTCGGTCTGGCCCCGAAGATCGTCGAGTCGATCTTCGTTCTCCTGAACGGACTCCATCGCGACGGAATGAGCGTGCTCATTGTCAAACAAAACGTGCACGCGGTACTGGAATTGGTCCAACGCGCCTACATCCTGGAGGGTGGCAGAATTGTCGCCGAAGGTGAGGGTCGACAGTTGCTCGATGATGAGCACATTCAAGCCGCATATCTCGGACCGCTGGCGCGGGGAACTGGATATATGCGTAAGGGGTGAGGGGTCAGACGTTAGGCGGACGCCTCAGTACTTAGCCGCTTACGCCTCACGGCTTTTAAAGCAATGATTCTCGCTCAACAACTCATTCTCGGTCTGCTCGTCGGCGGGCTCTACGGATTAGCCGCTGCCGGACTTTCGCTGACCTTCGGCGTGCTTCGCGTTCTGAACGTGTCCCACGGCGAGCTGATCATGCTCGGCGGTTATGGCACTTTTTGGTTGTTTACGCTCTGGCAGATCGATCCGTTTGTTTCGCTGATCGGCGTCGCGCCGGCGATGTTCCTGCTTGGCATATTGCTCTATTGGGCTTTGTTTCAGTTCGTCGTCAAAGCCAATGAAGAGACGCGCATCAAAAATTCCCTGCTGATCGGGTTCGGTCTGACTCTGGTTTTGCACGCGCTTGCGATTCGACTTTGGACCGCGGACGAGCGCGCCGTGACAACCGCTTATGCCGGTGCCGTGCTGAGAATCGGCGGCTTGGCAGTTCCCTGGCTGCGACTGACGAGCCTTACGTTCGCGTTCGCGATTTTAGCCGCGCTGCATTTGTTTCTTACCAGAGCTCGCTGGGGTCGCGCGATCCGCGCGACGGCCGAAGATTGGGAAGCGGCAGCGTTGATGGGAATTCCGGTCGGAAAAACCTATCTGCTCGCTTTCGCGCTTGGCACCGCGCTCGCCGGTATCGCCGGCGGACTGGTCAGCGTCTCGTATGCCATCAGCCCCTCGATCGGCCTGGAATGGACGCTCAAGGCGCTGGTGGTCATCGTTCTCGCCGGGCTCGGCTCGCTTTTCGGCAGCTTCGCGGGCGGCATCATTCTCGGCCTCGCCGAGGCCACCAGCGTCGTGCTTCTCGGCGGTCCCTACCGCGAAGTCGTCGGGCTAATTCTTTTTCTCCTTGTTTTGGTGATACGTCCGCAAGGGCTCTTCGGAGCGCGCGCGTGAAATTACTGATCGCGGGAATTCTCTTTATCGCGGTATCCGCGTCGTTGCCGCTGATGACAACGCGGAACGATCTGCTGAACCTCGGCATGCAAATTTTTCTCGCCGTCGTGCTGGCGCAGAGTTGGAATCTGCTGGGTGGCTATGCCGGCCAAATCAATCTGGGCCACGCCGCATTTTTCGGACTCGGCGCGCTGGTCACGCGAACGCTGTGGGTCGGCGGCACGCCCCTCGTCTTGGCACTTATTTTCGGTGCCTTCGTGGCCATGTTGTTTAGTTTGATTGTCGGCGTACCGGCCTTCCGACTGCGCGGTGCTTATTTCGCCATTGGCACATTGGCACTCGCCGAAATATTGCGCATCACGATTGCGAATTTGCTGCCGCAGATTTCTACGATCTCGGCAAGAGAGCTGGCGTCCTACAACATCTTGCCCCGTTATTACCTCACGCTTGGGATGGCCATTCTGTGTGTCGCGTTGGTTGCCTTAGTGATTCGGTCTCGTGTCGGACTCGGGATACGCGCGGTCCGCGAAGACGAAGCCGCCGCGGAAGCAACCGGCGTGAGCGCGCTTCGTCACAAGCTTCTCGCTCTCGCGCTTTCGACAGCATTTGCCGGCTTAGCCGGGGGCGCCTTCGCCTATTACCACGTCAGCTACTACCCGCAGCATCCGTTTTCTCCGGCGTGGACGTTCGACGCGGTGTTGATGTCCTACATCGGCGGTGTGGGCACGGTGCATGGCCCCGTGCTCGGTGCCGTCTTTTACGTGATCTTAAGGGAGCTATTGGCCGTCAACCTCGTTGAATTCCATCTGATCATCTTCGGTATTCTCTTTATGTTCGTCGTATTGTTTCTCCCCGGCGGCCTGGTCGAGGCATGGGGGCGCGTCCGCAGGATGATTGCTCGTTCAGGGTAGTCTTGGTAAACCTCACACCGAGGACAAAGACCTAAAGCGCCGTGGAGCAGATAAACAATTCGGCGGAGCGAGAGAAATTACAGATCGAGCGGCTGCAAATA
>JBIOXP010000003.1:0-6570 GCA_044869705.1 Binatia bacterium
ACCCATTACTCCAACACTCCAGTACTCCATCACTCCAATCCTATTCTTCTTCCCGAAACAGTCCCAGGCTCTCCAGCACCGGCCGGTCGGTTACGGAAAAAATAACCGCGGGAGTTTTGCTCGAGCTGTTCTTAAAAGCGTGCCAGTTCCACGACGGGACAAAAAAGCAGTCGCGCGGGCCCCAGGCCAGGTCTTTCGTTGCCGATTTTGATTTCCCCACACTGGTCACGCCCTCTCCCTGAACGACGTGATAGATGCCGCTGCTCGTGTGGCGATGTGGAGCGGTGGTTTCGCCCGGTGGAATCATTTGAACCCAGCAGCCAATCGTGGGCATCGTCGGCCCGCCGGTGAGCGGGTGAGTGTACTCGAGTAGGACGCCGTCGTGTCGGTCCACGGCGCCGGCGGCCGCGCTTTCATTCAGGACCTGCAAAGTATCGCGCCATTTGTAGTTATAGGGCAAGGCTGCATTGATGGTGGCCGTCATCCGCGGGCGAATCGCACCATATCGCTGCTTACACGCGCCGTCACGCCTGACGATCGGCTGGGCGGGGCCTTCGCCGTAATTTTCCTCGAACCCGGCATCGAGATATCGGGTCAAATGCGAATCCAGTACATCGAGCCAGACGACATTGTTCTTGCCGGCGTTAAAATGATCATGCCAGGTCCAGTTTGGCGTCAGTACGAGATCGCCCGGCTCCATCAGCATCTCTTCGCCTTCGACGTTGGTATAGGCGGTACCGTCGCCCTCGACGACAAACCGCAATGCCGCCGCGCTATGGCGGTGGCACTCGGCGCGCTCGCCGGGCTTGACGAGCTGGATTGACATCTGCAGCGTGCGCGTGGTGGCCTTTTTCGCATCGAGAGCCGGATTGACAAGTTGAACCGTGCGTCGTTTGGCGGCATCGTCGATACCTCCCAGCTTCACCACCTCGCCGGACTCCATCAGGCAGGAGTAGATCATCGACCATGGCCACAAGTAGGGCACGAGCTCGGGATTTTTTTCGCGCGGCTGCCAATGACCCGCCAGGGAATGTTCGGCAAGTCGGGCATGGAGCGCTTGAAGCTCGGGCGTGTCGGGGACGGCATGAAGATCGCTCATAATAGTCCTCTGATAAATTTAGTAACTACTCATGAATTGACTTCCCGTTAAACTCAATCAAGGAAAGATTCCTCGCCTTTCGCTCGGAATGACAAATTATATGCTTGTCATCTCGAACCCTTGGGTCACTCTCAGGCCAAGCTCCGTGAGAGATCTTTCCCGAACGGAACCATTGCGTCACGCCAACACTATTTCAGAACAAAAAAATTTTCCAGTCTACTCTTAGGACAGCAGCACCGCCGATTTCTCTTGGCGCCGAGAGACATTCAGGATAGAGGTTCTTGAAAGAGGTCAAGCTGTGCCAGCTGCTACCGGTCAGAATTCCGTTATGTCCTTTGCACGGGAAATCGTTTGTGCCCGATGCCAGAGAGGATTTGAATTATCAGAGCTGCTGAACCTCTGTGCGTGCGGCTCGCCGCTGATGGTTCGATACGATCTTCACCGGGCCAAAAACACTCTCGCCAAATCTGCTCTATCCGACCGAGTTGCATCTTTATGGCGTTATCGCGAACTTTTGCCCCTTCGAAGCGAAGCGAATCTCGTGTCGCTCGGGGAAGGATATACTCCGCTGCTGGAAGCAAAAAAGCTCGGCCCCGAGCTCGGCATCGGTCGACTGTGGATCAAGGATGAAGCGCAGAACCCGACCGGTTCTTTCAAGGATCGGGGCCTTTCAGTCGCGATTTCGCGTGCCAGAGAACTCGGCGTCGCCAAGGCAGCAATCCCTTCCGCGGGAAATGCCGGAGGTTCCTTTGCCGCATACGCCGCGCGCGCCGGCCTCGAAGCGCATGTCTTCATGCCGCGCGATACTCCCATCGCCAACCAGATCGAAGCGGCGCAATACGGCGCGCGGCTAACTCTCGTCGATGGCCTCATCCATGATTGCGGCCGGATCATCGCCGAGCAGAAAACGCTTGAAGGCTGGTTCGACGTTTCAACGCTGAAAGAGCCCTATCGGGTCGAAGGCAAGAAGACCATGGGCTACGAAATTGCCGAACAGTTGGGTTGGCAGCTACCCGACGTCATCATTTATCCGACCGGCGGGGGCACGGGTCTGATCGGGATGTGGAAAGCCTTTGCGGAGCTCGAAGAATTGGGCTGGATCGGAAGCGCGCGCCCGCGCATGGTCTCGGTTCAAGCAAGCGGCTGTGCGCCCATCGTCAAAGCCTTTGAAGAAGGCAAGCGAACTGCGGAGCTTTGGCAAAACGCTTACACCCTCGCTTCCGGTCTGCGCGTGCCGCAGGCAGTCGCGGATTTTCTGATCCTGCAGATCATCCGCGAGAGCCACGGCACCGCAGTGAGCGTCAGCGATGAAGCGATGCTTGCAGAAATCCCGCGCGTCGGCAAAAGCGAGGGAATTTTTTTCTGTCCCGAAGGCGCCGCCTGTGTGGCGGCACTCCGTCGCCTGACAGAAAACGGCTGGATCAAAGCGCGCGATGAAGTTGTGATGTTCAACACTGCCTCCGGCCTCAAGTATCTCGACGTGCTGCAGAACATAGCTCACTGACTGTGAGCGCGTCCGCAAACGTCCGCCCGTAAATCCAGTCCTAATCGACTTTGTACCCGAGCTCCTTCGCCACAGCTCGCGCGATTCGAGTGTCGGTAATTTCCTCGAAAGCGACTTTCCTGCCGGCAAACTGCCCCAGGAGCTGCAATGATTTGACGATCTGTTCCATGCCTTCACGAGTCGGCACACCGTTGCCCGCAGCGCTGCGCCGATTCTCATCGAACATCGCGTCAGCCACTTCGCGATCGACGTGAATCATGCGCATGATCAAATCCATCGCTTTTTCCTTTGACTGAAGCAATGTGCGCTTGGCCGTTTGCAGCGATCGCAGCACGCGCCGAAGCTCATCGCTGCGGTTTTGAATCGAGGCGTTTGACGCGGTCAGGCCGCCCAGCGGCATTTGGACATGCGCGCCAATGTCGAGCAGCTCGCGAAAGCCTTTTTTCTTCGCATGATAATTGAGCGGCGAGTTGAGCTCCGCGGCTTCGATGGTGCCGTTTTCCAGGCCGCTCATGAGCTGCGGCGCGCCTAGCGCGACGATGACAAAATCCTTGGGATTCTCTCCCACGGCCTCAAGCGCGATTCTGAGCGCGACGTCCGACGTCCCGCCGAGCCCCGTCAGCCCGATGCGCTTGCCGTGCAATTCTTTTAGGGACTTGAACTCCGGCCGCGCGAGTACCGAATAAATCAATGACTCCGAGGCAAACCAGACGGCTTTCGAAGGCAAGCCTCTGAGCGTCGCCGCGACCGAGTTCGGACCCACGCCCGCGACGTAATGAATATCGCCGCTCGCCAGGGCCGAGTTCGCAGCCTGAGAGCGCATCTGAATGATTTCCACGTCCAAGCCGTTTTGGTCGAAGATCTTCCACTGCTGGGCGGCAAATAGAGCCAAGCAACAAACTGAGATATTGGGATACGAAATGCGGATTTTCGTGCGCCCTTCTTGGGAGAATCCGGGCGAGGCGAAAGCAAGGATCAGAAATGCGATGGCGAGGCTCTGAATCAGCGGAACTGTGAAACGTGAATTTTTTGCGGTCATCGATTTGCCTTTCCCTGTCGCGTCACCATCTCATGCCAGCAACCGAAATATCGCCTGGCTTCCTGAGCCGAAGGCGATGGATCTGCGCTACAGCTGATGATGAATGCGAGATGCTTCGCTCACGCTCGGCAGAACGCTCTAGAAACAATAGCTCGCCGATGGACACGGCTAAATCCCTCTCATTTCCCGTGTAGCTGCCGCGTCGACCTCTACGTTGCGCCCTTCGGTGCGAATCACCACGCCATAGTCGCGCCGCGCTGCTTCCGGCGAGACGTATCCTGAACGCACATCGGCGAGCACGCGCTCGGGCTCTCGCTCCAAGGGGTTCCAGAATCCGCCGCCGCCCCCGACTTCGACCAGAAAGCCGTCGCCGGACTCGAGCACAACGTGCCCGCTGGTTTTACCGGTCGGCAAACGTTGCACGGTTCCGTTCTTGCGCACGATGCTGAAGCGATTGGCCATGGCCTCTTTTCCGCCATGAAGTCCCCACGGGGCGCAATGCGTACGCTCCATTGCCGATTGCACACTGGCCGGGGCAAGCACGCGGACTTCTTGCTCCACGCCGAGACCGCCGCGGAATTTGCCAGGCCCGCCGGAATCCTGGCGCAGCCTTCTGTACGCGATGAAGATCGGTCCCTTGCCCTCGCCCGCTTCCACAGGCGTATTGTGGGTGTCGCCGTCATTGATGCAAAAGGTCGCGTTTTGGCCATCGCGGTCGAACAGCGCCCCCCAGCCGCCACCCGAAAGCGTTTGCGGAAAATGAAACGCTCGACCCGTTTTGGGATCGAGACCGAAGGTGCGCGGCACCGCCAGATCGGCGTGTTGTCCGGCCATCACCCGGTCGGGACACGCTGGCGCCAACGCCTTGAAAATCGTATCCGCAACGGTCATCGGCACCGTCATCCACGTGCGCACAGGTGCCGGCTTGGTGGCGCTCACGATTCGGCCCGGCGGCAAGATTACTTTTAGCGGGCGAAACGAACCGTAGTTGATCGGCAAAAGCAGAGGCGTAGTAAGAAATTTAAAAGCGACCTCCGACGCCGACCGGCCCGCGGTCGCTCCGGAGTTGTAGGGCCCGGCGACTTGCGGGCTGACAGAGCTCAAATCGACGATCATCTCGTCGCGGCGAACTTCCACCCGAACTTTGATCGGCACGTGCTTCCCGACGTTCACCCCGTCATCGTCCATGAAGGATTCGGCTTCGTAGATTCCGTCGGGAATTTTCTCCACGGCCGCGCGGGCCAGATTTTCGCTCTGATCAAAAATTCGCCCGACGCTTTGTTTGAACGCGTGGGCGCCGTAGCGTTGGAGCAATTGCGTCACGCGCCGCTCGCCAGTTCGAATCGCGGCGATCTGCGCGCGAAAGTCGCCCATCGCCAGTTCTGGCAGGCGGCAATTACTACGAATAATTGCTGTAAGCTCAGCGTCCTGCTTGCCGTTCTTGAAAATTTTCACGAAAGGCATTTGCAGTCCTTCGGAAAAAATATCCCGCGTGACTGCGCCGAGCACACCGCCGACATCCTGCCAATGGCCCATCGACGATGAAAACGCCACTAACTCGCCTTCATAGAAAACCGGCAAGGTGAAAATCATGTGATTCAAATGACTGCCCATCACCTGCGGGTCATTGGTGAGCAGAATGTCGCCGGGAAAAATATTTTCCTTGCTCCAGTGGGCGATCTTGGCCTTGATCGCATCGGACAGGCCGCGGATAAACATCGGCAAACCGAGGCCGATCGAAATAGTATTACCGTCGGCATCGAATAATCCGACGGTGAAATCCTCCGCCTCGTAGATGATCATGTTGTAGGCAGTGCGCATGAGATTGGATTTCATCTCGTCGGTAATCGCAACGACTGAATTGCGGATTACCTCGGTGGTGAAGGCATCCACCTCGCAGTGCTCGGGAATATAACTTTTAGGTTTCATAACCGTAGGGGCGGCCGGCGGTCGCCCAGACCCTCGCCCTGATCCTCTCCCACCTCATGGGCGAGGCAAAAGAGTCCTGGCCGAGTGTTTAACGAGATTCGCTCGAGATTTGTTTTCTTAGTTGCGCGGTCTCCTTCGCATCGAGTTCAAATCGTCGCCCCCGTTGATGTATCGTTACGCCATAATCCCGCCGTGCGGCCTCGAGCGACACGTACCCTGCTTTTACGTCGGCGAGCACTCGCTCGGGATCGCGCTCCAAAGGATTCCAGAAACCGCCGCCGCCTGCGGTCTCGATCAAAAATGAGTCGCCGGCATCGATTTCGGTCGGCTTGATTTTTCCCGTCGGGAATCTTTCGACGACGCCGTCTTTGCGCCGAATCGAAATTCGATTCGCCAGCGCATCCTTCCCGCCGTGCAGTCCCCATGGCGCGCAAATCGTCCGCTCGACATGCGCATGAATTGTCGCCGTGCGCCGCATCCGAATCTCGTTCGCAACCCCGAGACCGCCGCGAAATTTGCCGGGCCCGCCGGAATCCTGTCTCAATGCGCGCTGCTCGACAACAATTGGGCTTTTCGCTTCGGTCGCTTCCACCGGGGAATTATGGGTATCACCATCATTCAAACACACGGTCGCGCTCATACCGTCTTGGTCGTGTTTCGCGCCCCAGCCGCCTCCCGGGTGACCGATGTGCGACCAAAAGAATCGTCCTGTGGCCGCATCGAAACCATGTGGATTCACCGTGCACAAGTCTGCATAGTGGCCGGCGATCGTGCGGTCCGGACAGGCCGGAGCAAGCGCGCGAAAAAGCGTGTCGCACACGGTCATCGGCACGGTCATCCAGACGCGCACCGGCGCGGGCTTGACCGCGCTCACCACCCGTCCCGGTGGAAGAATAATTTTGAGCGGCCTGAACGAGCCGTCGTTGATCGGCAACAACAGCGGCGCGGTCACGCACTTGAAAACGACCTCCGCGGCCGATCGGCCCGCGGTGATCCCGG
>JBIOXP010000004.1:0-6469 GCA_044869705.1 Binatia bacterium
ATTTGGATTCCGGCATTTTCCAGGCCATTCAGGAAGCCGGCATCGAGGCGCTTCGTTTGGGCGATCAGATCGTGGAGCCGTCGCGGAAAATTTATCAGGAACGCCGAGATGTCCTCGTTGACGGCCTTCGCGCAGTCGGGCTCGAGTGTGAAAAACCGCGCGCCACATTTTACGTTTGGGTCAATTGTCCTAAAGGACTCTCGTCGGCAGCCTTTACCACAAAGTTGCTCGAAGAAGCCGGCGTCGTGACAACGCCCGGCAATGGTTTCGGCGAAGCCGGTGAAGGCTACGTTCGCTTCACGGTTTGCGTCGATAAGGAAAGGCTGCGGGAGGTTGCGGAAAGGATTCGACGGGTCAAGCTTTAACGACTCTGTCCTCGCGGCAGCATGGCGAACGCGGTAGCGCATCAAGTTTACGTTGGGATCGGCTCCAACGTCGGCAATAAAAGAGAAAATTTCTTTGAAGCGGTCAGTCGGCTCGCCAAGTTGCCGGATACCCGCGTCGTCAAGGAGTCGTCTCTCTACGAAAGCGAGCCTCTGGGCGACTCCAAAGACTGGTACGTTAACGGCGCAGTTGAGATCGAAACCAAATTCAAGCCCGATATGCTGCTCAAGAAATTCAAAAACATCGAGCGCGCCATGGGCCGCAAGAAAGTAAAAAAACGTTGGGGTGCGCGCATTATTGATCTGGACATTCTGCTTTACGATTCCGCGGTATTGAAGAAAAAGAGTTTGAAAATTCCCCACCCGGAAATGCCCAAGCGCAAATTTGTTCTGATTCCACTAAGCGAAATTGCGCCCCAGGTGATCCATCCCGAGCTCGGAGTAACGATTTCCGAGCTGCTGATCAACGTGAAAGACGACAAGAAAATTCACTTGTATCACTCTTAGCAGTGTGCCCTCACTCGCGATATTAACGCGCAACGCGATTACTCGATCTGGAGCTACCACGCCCCTGAGAACTTGACTCCCGGCATGCTCGCCTGGAACGATTCTATCCCCGGATCGACAAACGTCGCCTGAAATGCAAATACTTATATTACCGCGATGATTCTCCTCCGCTTGCTCATAATTCTCCTGATTTGCTACATCGTGATTACCGCGCTGAAGTCCATTGCCACCCCGCGCGGAAGCAGATCGGCAGATCGCAAAAAGAAATTCACCGGAGAGAGCGAGGATATGGTGCTGGATCCGCAGTGCCAAAGCTACATCCCTAAAGCAGGCGCGGTCGCCGAATCCGGCAAGTTTTTTTGTAGTCGAGAGTGCGCGCAGCGCTATCTATCGGGCTAGCGCCTGCAGAATCTTTTCATGCACCGAGTCAAAGCCGCCGTTGGACATTACCAGCACCACATCACCGGGTTTCGCCGCATCGGCCACCTGCGAAGCGATAGCCACCGCGCCGCCGATCACCCGAGCCTTGAGCGATGCGCTCCGTCGATTGATCAGCCCGGCGACATTTTCGACCGAAAGCCTCTCGCTCTGGGGCACTTTTTCCGGCTGATAGACATTGGCGAGAACCACCTGGTCGGCGAGAGCTAGCGCCTCAGCGAATTCGTGTTCGAAGATGCTGCGCTTGCTGGTATTGCTCCGGGGTTCGAAGACCGCCCAGACTCTGCGCCCGCGGTAAGCTGCCTTGACAGCCTCGATAGTTTCGCGCACCGCAGTAGGATGATGGGCAAAATCGTCGACGATCAAAACGCCCCGCCGCTCTCCCCGTTTCTCTTGACGCCGCTTAACGCCCGCAAAGCCGTGAAAGCCACTGAGTAGCTCTTGCTTTTCTATTCCTAGGCAGCGTCCCATCGCATACACCGCGAGCGCGTTCATGACGTTATGGCGTCCGATGATGTCGACCTCCAAGCGACCCTCCGATTTGCCGTGATAGCACGGCTCGAAAAAAGCCCGCCCGTCACGGAATTCGATATTGACCGCGTTCCAGTCGCTCTCCGCAGTCTGCCCGTAGCTCACACGCGGACAGCGTGCCACCGCGGCGATCTCTCGCGCGTCTGCATAATCACCGCAGACGACGAGCGATCCGTCGTCCGGAATAATATCCATGAGCTTACGAAATGCGCTCTTTACGTGATCGAGATCACTGTAAATGTCGGCGTGGTCGAATTCGACGCTCGTGAGAATGACGTTACGTGGGCGGTAGTGAAGAAATTTCGGTCCCTTGTCGAAAAACGCCGTGTCATACTCGTCTCCTTCGATAACGACGTGCTCGCCATCACCCGCACGCCAGCCGCTGCCAAAATTCAGCGGCACACCGCCGATAAAAAAACCGGGGTCCCATCCCGCGCGCGACAAAACCCATGCCGCCAAAGCCGTCGTCGTGGTTTTGCCATGGGTGCCCGCGATCACTAGCGACGTTCGCGAGCCGATCAGAAACTGGCCGAGTGCCTGAGGAAACGAGATGTATCGTATATTTTGGCTCAAGGCCGCGTCGGCTTCCGGATTATTGCGCGACACGGCGTTCCCGATGACCACCAGATCCGGCATCGGCTTTAAATGATCGGGGTGAAACCCCGACAGAACGTTGATCCCGATATCCGCGAGGTACGTGCTCATGGGCGGATAAATGTTCTGATCGGATCCCGTCACGTGATAGCCGCGCGCCTGCAGCAGACCCGCAAGCGAGGCCATGCCGACGCCGCAGATCGCGATTAGATGAATATGGCTGCCGGTCGGAGGAACATCATTCATGGGAAAAGCGCCTTCATGATCAGGTCGTGGACTTGCGGCCGAAATTGTTTAATTTTTTCGTTTTTTCGCGATGGGTGAACGCGATTCGTCAGCAAAACGACATGGCAATTTTTTTCCAGGTCCCACCAGATAGAGCAGCCGGTGAAACCCAAGTGGCCAACCGATCGCGGCGAAAAAAGCGTTCCGCTGGCAGAGTTATCGGCCGAAGGCGTGTCCCAGCCAAGAGCAAAATTCCGGTCTTGCGACGCATCGTCGCGGCTAAGGAATTCCCGGAGTAGAATTTGCGGCACGAAGTTGTCCTTTCCCAGCAGGCATTGGCTCAGACGAGCAATCAAGGCATGGACATCGCGCGCCGACGAAAAAAGCCCCGAGTGACCCGCGACGCCTCCCATTGCGTAAGCATTGTCGTCATGGACTTCGCCGCAGAGAATCTTTTTTCGCCAGGGGCAATCTTCGGTAGGCGCAATCATTTCGTCTACCGGCTGCAATCGACGCGTCCGAATCTGAGTGAGATCGACAAAACCGGTAGAACGAAGCTTCAAAGGTTTGAAGATTTTTTCCTGACAGAAGCGATCCAGCGTGTTGCCGGTTAGTATCTCGATAACTTCACCCAGCGCCATAAAGCCGAGATCGCTATAAACGGTCCGAGTTCCTGGCGCGGCTTCGAGTCGCTCGCGATGAATTTGTTCGTAAACGTAATTCTTCGCTGCGCGGCTCGCGACAAAGTTAACTCGTCCAGTCTTTTCACCCTTTATGATCTCTTCAAAATAGGGCTTCCAAGCCGGTAACCCTGCCGAGTGATTCAGTAGATGGCGAAACGTCGTGAGGCTTTTGCCGAAAACTCCGTACATCGGGATCACGCGAGTGACCTGGTCGTCCAAACGCAATTTTTTCTCGCGCACCAAAAGCATGAGAGCGACGGAGGTCGCCAGAGCTTTGGTGAGCGATGCCAAATCGAATATCGTATCGGCCAGCATCGGAGTCGGTTGTGGCACGAGCGAGCGATGTCCGAAAGCGCGCTCATAAACAATGTCATCCTGCTTGCCAACCAGAAGCACCGCGCCAGGAAAAACTCCCTCAGCGATAGCTCTCTCAAAGCAGTTTTCAACGGCACCGAAATCGCTGCCAGTTTTCATTCGGATCGTTCAGGAAACATAAAAAACCGACGCACAGGTGGTTAAACGGATTTCAGCGTACCGGAGATTCGAGCAGTTCCAACGTGCCCCGGTTACCATCTAGCGCCATTCGTGCGCCAAACGGTAAAGCCAGATTTTCGTCACCGTGACCTGCTCTCATACCCATAACCACAGGATAGGCTGCGTGACGAAATAGGTCCGTAACAATTTCCCTGATGTCGCGCGGACCCGTATCATCGCAGCGAGTGAAATCGCCGAACAAGACACCGGCTGGCCGATCCAATTTCCCGGCCATCAGAAGCTGTGTCATCATGCGCTCGATGCGATACGGCTTTTCTCCCACATCCTCCAAGAAGAGCACCTTTCCCGCCGTATCGATTTCGTAGGGAGTGCCGAGCGTCGTCACCAATAAAGAGAGACAACCCCCGATCATGTCTCCCTCGGCGCAGCCGGGCCGTATGACGTCCGTCAAATCTACCTTCCAGCTTGCAAGCTCGCCGGTCAGCAGCGGCCAGAAATGAGAGCGCGACTGCGCGCTCAGCGCGCTGGCGAGATCCATGGCGACCATCGGCGCGTGAAATGTAACCATTCCGTGGAATTGCCTGAGCCAATTTAGGAGAATTGTGATATCGCTATAGCCGACAAAAATTTTCGCGTTCGCCGGCGGCGTCGCGCTCAAATACGGCAGCAGCTGAATCGAGCCGAATCCTCCCCGGGCGCAAAAAATTGCGTCGATATCGCGGCGCTGAAAAAAACTCATCAGATCTCTGGCACGCGACTGCGGGTCACCAGCGAGATAACCTTTAGCCCCGAACAGATTCGCACCCAGCTCGACCTCGAACCCTTCCGCACGAATCGCGGCAACCCCTGATTCAACGTCGTCGCGATCGACTCTGCCGGCGGGCGCAACCACGCCAATGCGCCCACCACGCCTCAAGCGCGGGGGTTTTTGCACAGTTAAATGCATTTTTAGCTGGTTTGCTGTCAGGGCCATTCCGCCGATCGTGGCGCGCCTGTGAATAACTTTCAGGCGCGCTCGTCACGATTAAGACTGAACTCCAATATTGGCAAAAAACCCTTGATGGCACAACATTTTTTTCTTCCTCGCTGCGCTTCACGGCCCAATGGCGTGCGCGTTGACTTCGCGTCATCGTGTGGCTAGATACCAAAAGGATTCACAGTCGTGGCGGCCCGGTAACCGGCCCATAAACAGTTTATCCACAGGATCTAAACAGCGATGAAAGTGAAAACAGAGCAGCTCGAACGCTTCGCCGTGTTGTTGCTGAAAAGCTACCATGATAAAGATGTGATAATTCCGAAAACGCACGAGGCGGCGCTCAAAAAAGCGATCGTGGAGATCGTCACGAAAAATCTCGTCGAAGAGGAAGCGATCGAAGACG
The DNA here is from genome assembly GCA_044869705.1 of Binatia bacterium. Lineage (GTDB taxonomy): Bacteria > Desulfobacterota > Binatia > UBA9968 > UBA9968 > DP-20. Next base: position 5,236 of record JBIOXP010000004.1, read on the forward strand.
AAGCGCGAAAGATGCTCGCCGCCCACCCGCAGGGATCCCGCGACGTGGACCCATACAGACTTTTTTTGCTGGCTAAACAAAAACTTGCGGCCAAACGAGGATTTGTATTGTGAGATTCTCGGAGGGTCGAATCTCGCATCTTGCTCACCTCATCATGAATGGTTTGAGCAAGCAGAGACTTGCCGAATTTCCTAACGAGCGACGCGCCCTGCTGGAAACGAAGCAAGCGTTGAGCGATTTTTTTCAGCGAGAGGACCAGATCGACGACATCGTCCGGCATAAGATCAGCTCGCTTTCGCGTTCTGTCCCCCCCGGAAGCCGTGAATGGGATATTCTTTATCGAAAATACTTTGAGGAAGAATCTCGCAAGCAGCGCCGTTGAGGGAGCGTACCCCATCCTCCGAAGATTTATTTTGCCAAATAAATTCGCTCGGGGTTGACACAGCGATAGGAATGCTTAGATTCTCGTTGCCTCGGCTTACGGCGCGACAGTCGGAATAGAGCCTTGGTAAATCCTAAAAATTTCAGTTACTTACATCCTACTTTGAAAGGGGAGCGCAGTGAAGATTAGGCCTTTACAAGACCGAGTGATTGTCAAGCGAGTGGAGGAAGAGGAAAAGAGCAAAGGTGGAATTATTATTCCTGATACCGCAAAGGAAAAGCCTCAGGAAGGCAAGGTGGTGGCTGTGGGGAAAGGGAAAGTCGGTGACGACGGCAAGACCACTCCTCTCGATGTCAAGGTGAACGACCGAATTCTTTTCGGCAAATACTCCGGCACTGAGATCAATTTCGACGGCGAAGAGCACCTGATCATGCGCGAGGAGGACATCCTCGGCGTAATCGAGAAGTAAGCTTCAAGACAAGAATTAATTTAGGAGGGAACGATGGCAGCTAAAATGGTTAAATTTAATCGCGATGCACGGGACGCGATTCTGAAGGGCGTTAATATTCTCGCCGATGCCGTGACGGTGACGCTGGGACCGAAGGGAAGAAATGTCGTACTGGACAAGTCGTTCGGGGCCCCCAATGTCACGAAGGATGGGGTGACCGTGGCCAAAGAAGTCGAGCTCGAAGACAAGTTTGAAAATATGGGCGCTCAGATGGTGAAAGAGGTCGCGAGCAAGACCTCTGACGTTGCCGGCGATGGAACTACGACGGCGACGGTTTTGGCGCGTTCGATTTTTGCCGAAGGCGTGAAGCTGGTTGCAGCGGGTCACGATCCCATGACGCTCAA
>JBIOXP010000005.1:0-11333 GCA_044869705.1 Binatia bacterium
GAGAAATGTTGCGAGCTCGATATTCCCATTCTTGTCCATGACACGGCTTCCGATCGTGACCGTCATCCCAATCCTGCACTGGTTGGAATCGAACAGCTTTACCTCGAAGTGGACAACAATGCCTTGCCGTTCCTGCTCGCGTTTCCATTCCGTTATATCGTTGATATCGGAAGTCTGATTCTCCGAGGAGCATTGAAAGAATTTCCCAAGCTGCGGGTGTGTTTCGTCGAGGGCTCCGCCGCCTTTGTCCCATGGTTGATGGATCGATTGGACATGGATCCAAAAGCGAAAAAAAAGCTCGGCAAAGAGCCGCGCGAATTTTTCAATCAGATATGGGTTTCAGCTTTCGCGGCGGAAAACTCTTTAAAGTACGCCTGTGATTATTGGAAGGAGCATAACCTCACGGTCGGAAGCGATTATCCGCACGGCGATCCTTCGGCAACCTGGACGCAAGGAACCGTGAAGATGATCAAGGAGATGGAGGGTGTCTCGGCGATGGACAAAGAAAAAATTCTCGGGGCAAATGCCATGCGGCTGTTTGGAATTCAGTAGCGGAACACGGCTCCACCGCGAATGTGTGGAGCTCGTTAGCAGAGACCAAACGGCTATGATCCATCTTCTGGTCAGCGCTGTTCTGACATTGTGTCTTTTCGGAAGTTCTCATGCGACCTACGGCGCTTCAGCACCAACGAAGGTCGTCATCGCCTATGCAGCGAACAACCCCCGAGTGGCGCCTCTCTGGATCACGGAAGAGCAGGGTTTTTTTACAAAATACGGCATCAGCGCCGAGTTGATATTCATTCGGAATAGCGCGCTCGCGATCGGCGCTCTGATCTCAAAAAACATCGATATCAGTCAGGCCGCAGGGATTTCGGCTCTCAATGTGGCTGTCGCGGAAAAATCGGTCGAACTAAGAATCGTCGCGGCGTTTAATAATAGACTTACTCACGATCTCGTCGCCCGGCCGGGAATTACATCGCCCAAACAATTATCCGGAAAGAGACTCGGAGTTCAGGTGATAGGGGGAAGCCTCTGGATCACCGCCATGCTCGCCCTCGAATCGCTTGGCTTGGAGGCGAGCCGGGACGATATTCGAGTTCTCACGATCGGGGATCAAACCGTTCTTACGCAGGCGCTCGAGACCGGAGTTATCGATGTCGCGGCTCTCGACGGAGCCTTCAGCCAACGGTTAAAGAAAAAAGGATTTCCTATTTTAGCGGAGCTTTATCGGGCGCAAATTCCCACCGTGAGCTCGACGGTTATAGTGCTCAATTCTTATCTCCAGACCAATACGGCTCTCGTGGAGAATCTCGTGAGGGCACTTATCGAAGGCGCGGCGTTTAGTCTTTCGCCCGAGAATAAGCCGGTTGTACTCCGGACCATCATGAAGCGGCTGAAGATCACGGATGCGCGGGACGCGGAGGAAGGTTACGACGGCGTCATCAAGGCGACCGATTTAAAACCCTACCCTTCGGTCGAAGGCCTGCGTAATATGCAGCGCTTCATGAAGAGCCAAAATCCGCTGGTGGCAAGTGTCAACGTTGAAAATCTCATTGATAGCCGCTTGGTGAGAAAACTCGATGACAGCGGCTTTATCAATGAAATGAAGAAAGTCTATCGACTAAAGTAATTCATAAATTTCGCCAGCCCGAATCAACGCATTTCCCCTCGGCGCTGCGACTCAAATCATGAAACGCGGTGACGAGCCCAAAGCAACGACAAGATGATCAGTTAAGATAGATTTCAACGTGAAAACATCCGCAGACCCAAACTCGAAGTTTTCTACCGCTTTGCTTGAAACATGAGTCTTTTGTGGATTCCAGCGGTTCGACGTTATGGGTATGATGGGTTTTCGATAGATCGAGGGCTGTATCAACTGAGTTGCGTTCTTCTGAGGTTCTAATAAAATAGCCACATGCACATCGACCGTATCACCATCAAACCGGATGTTTGCGGTGGTGAACCGACTATTCGCGGCATGCGAATCACAGTAAGTCAGATCCTTGAAATGCTTGCCGGTGGCATGACGCCGGAACAAGTCCTACAAGATTTTCCCTATCTGGAAAAAGCCGACATCGACGCCTCTCTTGAGTATGCAGCCCGTCACGCAGCCCATCGCGAAATCCTGCTGAGCAAGTGAAGCTTCTCGTCGACGCGAATCTTCCGCCGCGCCTCTGCGTTTGGCTGAGATCGCGTCGTCACGAAGCCGAACACCTTTTTGACTCCAACCTATTAACGGCGACTGATACGCAGATTTGGGAACGCGGCAACACAGAGAATCTCGCCATCTTCAGTAAAGACGTTGACTTTTACGACCGAGCGCTGCTCTTTGGCGCTCCACCGCAAGTTGTTCACGTCGCCGTTGGCAACTGTAGCAATACTCGGCTTTTCGAGGTGCTGGCGCATGAATGGGATGACATCGAGCGGGCTCTTGTATCTGGATCGAGATTGATTTTCAATTACGCTCTATAAAATAGAAGTCTTCCCATGACAAGTTTACTTAGTTGGCAGTGCAACCCGTGAAGCACCGCGTCAGACTAGACTTGCAGACAAAAGGCTAAATGAAAAACGAACTCGAACGCTTATCGACCGATCACTTCCTCGCGTTGATCTTGGACAACGAAGTGACCGTCGGCGAATTTGTCACGACTCCGCCGCTCGCCTGGAACCGCCTGATTCAGCATGAGGGGAAATTCCAACTTGGTGCCGGGTACCCAACAACATTGACAGCTCGACAGGCCAAGTTCGAGATGCGCAACTGGGATCAAGTTTCATTGCCGGCGATCATGCGCATGCTCGCTGACCTCGACGATTCCGTGGGTTACGTGATTTTCGGCAACAACGCGGGACAGGGCTTGCCGCTCGCCAAAAGCTTGCGATCCGACTTCATTGGCGAGCGTGCAGCGGTGATCTATGCCAGCAGCTTGCCCGAGATCGATGCGTATAAGAGATTAGGCTATCGCGCTTTCTTTCCGAGAAGCGGAGCAGTTGCCCGTCTCATCGGGTTGGCCGAAAGTGCAAGACGACCGCTTGCGCTCTGCTTCATCAACACGATCCAACACAACGAGCTCAACTACCATGATCCTTAAGACCGAGGCTACGTCGGACAATAATACCAAGCATAGTTCAGTACTAGGGTGGCTCGTGATCAGCGTGCTCTCAGCGGTCTTGAGGCCTATGGATGCGAGTTCGACTTCATATGGGCCTTTTACGTTGCAGGACTTTCAAACCAAGGCAGCTTTCGAATTGGTTGTTATCGACTCTAACCCTTTGAAGCCCGGTACGAGCAAGATCGCGGCTCAAAGCGCCTATGTTACGCTCGCGCATGGCTTGGTGCCGGGAAAAGCCGATGGGCTGGAAATCCACTTCTTCCCCACACAGGTTACAGAGAAAGTCAAAGCGGATATAGTCGAGAACGACGCAAAAGAATTGAAAAAGTCGAGCTATGCCGCCCTCGTCCTGTTTCTTGGCAAGGACAACAAGATCTGGCAGGCCAATCTGAGCTTTGTCGTGCCGGGCACGACGGCGGCGAGAACCGTGGCATGGAAACCCGAAGAGCTGAAAAAATATTTTTCCGTTTATCAGTTCGACGGAAAGCGGTTGGTTTTGAGAACTAAGGGAAGCTATGCCGAAGCAGAAAAAGACCGCGAGCAATTGCGTCTGTCCTGGGACATCGACTTGAATCTTCCGGTCGTTCGCGAGGTCAGGCGGGGAAGCCAGTGACTCTATCAATATCGCCACGAACTCGCATCGGTCGCTACTGCGGCTCGCGTCAGCGAAAGTAACGACGGTCAACACACAGAGGAACAGTCGAGTTCGCGAAGCGATCCGGCGTACGTGCTCTAGTTTGGACGGGGCTGGCTCAGCGGCGGTAACCAGACTTCGATCTTTCCTGGCGCGGCGAAGCGGAATCTTCTGCCCTCCCGCTCGATCAGCTGCAGGCGCCGCGAGTAACCGCGGGTCTGCAGTTCCGACTCCACGACGCTTTTCACGCGTTGCGCGGCTTGACGATCGCCGGTGAAAAAGAACCGGACGTCGCCCTGAGTGCTGTTCGTGGTGAATCGAATATCGCGCACGACATAGCCCTCGTTCCGGAGGGCCGCCCCGACTTCTTCGATCGCTCGAAAGTCTTCCGGGTTAGACGTGTGCAGATAGACGAGCTCGCCCGATCGCGCCTCTGTTCTGCTCGATACCCGCGATGAACGTTCCTTCCTTGGCAATAGCGTATCCCCGGAGCGCGTCGTGCTCGTCTCGAGCTGCTTCGGGGCCGGTGGTTCATCGGTCGGCGACGACCTGAGCGTCGCCTCCTGCTCGGTGAAAAAATTATCCGCTTGTTGAACCAATTCCGGTCGGGGCGCAGGACTCAACGCCGACCAAAGCAGTGCTGCCGCGACGCCTGCTACGAGAATGGCGCCGATCGCTTGATAAGGCCGACACGCGAAAGGCCATCGCGCGTAATTCCCGATGGGCGGCAAAGGTGCGATCGCTTTAGCCAGCTGCGACGCTCGATGGCTCCAAGACCACCACACCGTTGCCAGTGCCGTTGTACGTGACAGGGCCGACCTGCTTTGGCCTCCGGAAAAACTTTCCGAAACAGTTTTGTGACATGCTTGCGGCGCGTGCGCATAGCGCATTTTGCTAGGCTGCGATTGTAGCTTCTGGAGCTCCGCGGGCGCTTCAATTTCCGATTCGCCGGCGGCTAGCAGCATCTGCCATGCGTCCTCAACGATGGATTCCGTGATCTGCTTTTCGGATCTCCGATATGCGAGCCGAAGCGCGCGATGGCAAAGGGCGTCGATGGTCTTCGGAATGCCTTGCGAGCGGGTCGCGATGCGCGTCACCGCGCCGGGCCGGAAGACCTCACGCAGACCAGCGCCGGCAAGTGCTAGCTTGTGTTCGATGTACGCTTCGACTTCATGGCTCGTCAGTGCTGGAATCCGCGACGTTATTCGGATCCGCTGTCTCAATGACTTGAGTCCGGGAACGTCGAATGACGCGAGCGCGGGGCTGCCGGCAAGAACGATTTGCAACAGGTGTTTTCCCTCCGAACGCAGCGACAACAGCGTCCTGAGCTCGGCGAAATCTTCGGGGCCGAGCTCGTCGGCGTCATCAATGAGGAGCGCGACGATCTGGCCGCGCCTGAATTGCTGCAAAAGATATTTTTTCAGCGCCTGTGTTTCGGCGCGGCGCTCCCGAGGCGTGTGAAGTTCCAAGCCCGCCATAATACGGCCTAGCAAGCTGCTGGCAGGCTCGGCACGCGCCGACAGCACGACCAACCGAACCTTCTGCTTTGCGCTTTCCCCGACGAGTCTTACGAGCGTTGTCTTGCCGACGCCCGATTCGCCACTCAGGACGATCAGGCCCAGCCGAAGTTCGATTCCATACCGGACTGCGATAAAGGCTTCCCGATAAGCATCATTGATGCAAAAAGGTCGAACACCTGATGCAGGTTCGAAAGGTGATTGCGTAAGTATCCGCTGGCGTTCCCGGGTGCCTGCCCCAAAAAACCTAAACAACAAATTTCACCCCCTGAGGGTTTGGCTAGATCGAAGCGGCGAAAAAAAAAGCAGCCTAACATTCGAAAAACGCGGATCAAGATGCCGGATACAAATTCGGCAATGGTAAGCGGACACGCAACAATCGAGCGTCACTCTTCAAGCGTCGCGGGTTAGGGCGAGCGCTCAGACGCAGAGCTTAGAAGGAATAGCGCACTTCGCAATAAGGCAGGTTTAGCTTCAACATGCGGAGGAGAGAATCTAAATAGAGGTGCTTATTGTGCACTTTGTAGCGCAAGTTCCACATACCGTTCTGACTAAGCTTTTTCTGCTGCAGCTCGGGCCGCCAGAGCCAATCCTCGGCTCTCGGGTGCCACCGCAAGTTCACTTCATGAAGCGCCGCATTATGGGTGAGAAAAATGATTTCCGCCTTGAGCTGCTGTTTGGCGACGGGCGAGAGCGTATCGTTCAGTTGTCCGAACAGCGCGAGGTAGTCCGATTCCCACCCGTCGTACACGATCACCGGTGACAGATTGATGTGGACCTCGTAGCCGGCCTCGACGAAGTCGTTGATCGCGCCGATCCGTTCAGCCAACGGCGACGTGCGGACGTCGACAACGCGCGCGACCCGCTCCGGCATCAGCGAAAAGCGGATGCGGGTCTTGCCTTGAGGATCGTAGCCGAGCAGATCGCGATTGACGTACTTTGTCGCAAAGCTGCCCTTTGCGTTTGCGATCGAGCGGAACGTGGCGACGAGATCGCGCACGTTATCGGATATCAATGCATCCACGGATAGGTCGCCGTTCTCGCCGAGGTCGTAAACCCAGAGCTTGGAATCGACCTGATCCGCTGTATTCTTAGGGCCGCGGGCGCTCGCATGTCGCGCCAGTGCAGCGCAGATCTGCTCGATATTTACAAACACCGTGATCGGATTGGCGTAGCCCTTGCGGCGCGGCACATAGCAGTACGCGCATGCCATAGCGCAGCCGTTCGATGTCGACGGCGCGATGAAGTTGGAACTGCGCTCGTTTGGCCGCATGCTCATGGTCTTCTTCACGCCGAGCACCAGCGTATGGCGCTTGATGCGTAACCACTGTTCGGCGTGCCCTTCATTGCCGAAAAGAGTCGGGATGTTGTTGTGCGAGGGAATGATGACCCGCCGCGCGTCAGGGTAGCGTGCGAGCACCTCACGGCCGCGCGCATACGTTTCAGCGGCCGGCTCCAGGTAGATTGTCCGAATATCCAGAATGTCTCGGGCAAGCGCCATGCGGCTGACCTTTTCTGCTTTCAACAATTAAGCACGCCCATGAGAGAACTTGAATAGCCACTAGCGGCCACACCATCGCGAGTTAATCGGGAGTTTTATCTTTTCCACAAGAGCAAACGCCCCGGATCGGTGTCCGTTACCATTGTCATACGTACGGCACCGCGATTGGGATTAATCGCGCGTAGAAGTATTCGCGGCCATCGGCTTAATGCCGCCTTCCGCTACACCGGTCGAGTGTTATGCTGAACCGAGGGATCGAACGGTGGGAGTTCTTTTAACGACCATTGAATTGTCAGCGATCGCGGCGACGCTGCTGCCCTTCAGCCGAAGCGCGCTCTGGTGGATCAGGCTTTTCGACTTTCCCCGGACGCAAATCGCAAGCATCGGGATGATAGCTCTCGCCGCCGATCTAGCTTTTCAGACGGGGGCTGGTTCAACGCACCAGCTCATCCGCGCTGCGCTGGCTTTATGTATTCTCTACCAAGCCTATGAGATCCGTCCGTACACGCTTTTTGCCGGGAAAGAAGTCAAGCCGGCAAAGAACCAGCGTCCGGAAGCGACTCTCAGCTTGCTGCTCGCTAATGTAAAGATGGACAACCGCAACTCGGCTCGGCTCCGGGACATAACCGCTGAAGTCGATCCAGACGTCATTTTGGTTGTCGAGGCGGATGAGTGGTGGGAAAGGGAGCTCGCTTGCTTTGCGCGATCCCATCCATTCAACGTGCGTCGGCCGCAAGATAATTTTTACGGCATGCTGCTCTATTCCAGGCTCGAACTACTCCGTTCCGAGGTACGATTCCTGATCCAAGATGACGTTCCTTCCATTCGCGCCGGCATCAAGTTGGACGAGGGAACGGAGGTGGAGATCCACTGCCTGCATCCTCGCCCTCCGGTGCCTCATGAAACCGCGCAATCCACCGAGCGTGACGCCGAGTTGATCGTGGTCGGCAAGGAGTCCAAAGGAAAGCCGCGGCCGATTGTCGTGATGGGCGATCTGAACGATGTGGCGTGGTCACGCACCAACTATTTATTTCAAAGGATCAGCGGATTGCTCGATCCTCGCGTCGGGCGCGGACTTTATAATTCGTTTCACGCGCGCTATTTTTTCCTGCGGTTTCCGCTCGATCATTTCTTTCACTCGACGCATTTTCGGCTCGTTCAACTGAAGCGTCTCGCGTACTTTGGCTCAGACCATTTTCCCATGTTTATCCGCTTGAGCTACGAACCCGAGGCACAGCACCAGCAAGAGGCGCCCGAGACCGAGCTTGCGGATGAAGTTGATGCCGCGGAAAAAATCGCAGAAGCGGCGACCCGGCGGAAGTGATAATGAGCCATCTGCATCGCTGTCTCTTGTATCCTCTATCAGTAGCGTACCCTCTGGATTATTCTCGACGGTCCATCATCGTTCTTGTGAGGTTCGCAAGTCTGCCGACAATCCATCGCTGAGCTTCAAAGTTGTAAAACCTCCTTCGGATCTGCGTGTCTCACAGTGATTAAGAGACCTGTGTGCACTTATCCGCCGAAAAATCAGATCCAGTCAAAGATGAGCATGCGGCGAAAAGCCCCGCTGTGAAGCACGGATGTGAAATCTGATTGACAAACGGCACGGCGGCGTAGTATCTGCGGGGTCAAATCGTAAAACCTCTGGATTACAATGAGAACCTTGTCCGATCCCGGTCGATCGGCCTGGTGGGTGTTCTCGATGCCGAGCTTTCAAATAAAAGTTCTCGACAAGGCGATCCGGATCCTTGAATTGCTGGCGCAATCGAACCGCGGCGTCAGGCTGAAGGACCTTATTCCCATGGCCTCGTTGAACAAATCGACGGCGTTAAGAATCTTACGCGCGCTCGAGTCGCATGAGCTTGCCGCGAGAGACGGCTCCGGTGCTTTCGTTCTCGGCAGCCGGGTTCTGTGGTGGGAAAATTGTTATCGGCGGAACTTCGAGCTTTTGGCAGTCGCGCGGCCTGTGCTCGAAAAGCTTCGTGATCTGACCGGCGAGACGGTCACGTTTTCCATTTTGATGGGCCAGCAGACGGTCGTTATCGATCAGGTGGTCAGTCGTAATGTGACCAGCACCCGGTTTGAGCTCGGCTTGTCCGCACCGTTGCATGCCGGAGCGAGCGGGAGAGTTATTTTGGCTCATATGAGCCAGCATGAACAAAAGAAATTTTTGAGAACTCCGCACCTGCAGTATCTCACGGATCAGACGATCACGAGCCGGGTTAAATTAGAGGAGGAATTGAGAAAGTGCCGGGTCAAAGGTTTTACCGTGAGTCGAGGAGAAAGAACTCCCAACACGTGTTCGATTGCCGCTCCAGTTCTGGCGCGCGCCGGACAGGTCGCAGGAGTCATTTCGATCATCGGCCCTACAGATCGGTTGAGACAAAAGGCGCTTAAGTCGATCGCGCCAGTATTGGTGAGCGAAACGCGGGCATTGGGCGAGCAAATTCGCCGAGCGCTTGTCGGCAATGAAACCACCCCGCGCGACAGCGCAGTGGTGTGGAAAGAACGGCAAAGGGGACGGCGTAGCAATCTCCGCTTACTTTCAGCAACGCGCAAACAGTAAACATGAACACCTGGCCGGAATACTTGGACACAAAGCCAGTCTGGATTGGGACCGTGTTGCTCGGCGCGTTCGTGGCATTGCTCGTGTGGTACTTCGCCGCCAGCTATTTGGCTCATCGACAGTTGCCCCCGACCAGCGAAAAAATGCTCACTCCGCATGACGATTTGCTCGCGATCGACGGATCCGAAGGCGGCAAAAACGTGGCCGTCGGTAAATGGGGGTTGATCCTGGTGACAAACAATAGGGGGAAGAGCTGGGAACGACGCCCAACGGATACGACCAAAGCGTTATCCGCCATTTCCATGGCTGACGACAAGCACGCGTTTGCGGTTGGAAGCGGCGGGACGGTTTTATCAACCCAGGACGGAGGAGCAACGTGGCGCTCTCAAGCATCGGGAAGCAAGGATCAACTCTTGGGTGTTCACGCCCTTAGTTCCACCCATGCCTATGTCGTGGGTGCCTTCGGCACCTTACTTTCGACAACGGACGGGGGAACGAGCTGGACCCGTCACGAAATAAAATGGGATCAGCTGATCGGCAAGATCATCAATGAATCGGGCTATATCGAACCAAATTTGAACGCGATCTATTTCAGCTCACCGACGAAGGGATGGATCGTCGGTGAATTTGGTTTAGTTCTGCACACCGAGGATGGCGGCCGCACCTGGACCGCACAACGGTCGGGAAGCGACTTACCGCAGCTTTACTCTGTCAAATTCATCGACGATCAGCGCGGCTGGGCGAGCGGACAGGCCGGTAGTTTGATTCGTACGACGGACGGCGGCAAGCGCTGGACCACAGTGGAGATCGATTCGAAACGCGATCTTTACAATGTTTCTGTCGACGGGCAACGGTTGATTATCGTCGGAGATGGAATCGCGTTCGGCAGCGATGACACAGGCTCGAGCTGGAAAGAAATCCGATTGAATTCTGAAGATCGGTGGTTGGCTGGCGTGTTGGTGAAGGATCGCGCGGCGCTCGCCGTAGGGCCTGGCGGCACGATCGAAACTTTAAATCTCGATAATCCAGGATCAATCCCGATGGAGAAACGATGAAAGATTGGGCGGAGTGGTTGTACGACCATCGGTTAGGCGCGACGGTCCTGCTTCTTGTCGTAACGTTGTTTTTTGCCTGGCAAGTAAAACATCTCGATATTTCAACGCGGTTTTCAGACCTTTATCCGAGAAATCATCCGTACATCAAAACTTTCGAAACTTACCCCGCTTTTGGCTCGCCGTTTACGATTTCAATCGTGATCGAAGTCAAGAAGGGGACGATCTACAACGCGGCAACGTTGGCGAAGATCCAGGAAGCCACCAGACTGGTCGATCTCATCTACGGCGTGGACCACGACCAGATCCTCTCGATCGCATCACGAAAAGTAAAGCACGTAGAGGCCACGATCGGCGGGATCCAGGCCGCCAATCTCCTCGTCGGAGCCGTGCCAAAAAGTCCGGAAGAAATTTCGCAGCTCCGTGCCAAAGTACGCAGCACGGGCGGAGTGATGGGGAGCCTCGTTTCCTTTCAAGAGGATGCCGCTTTAGTCCAGGCGACCTTCATCGAACGACTGACGGATTACGACGGCATTTTTAAATCCGTCAATGAGATCGTTACGAAATTGCAGGATGCCAATCACGAAATCCATGCGGCCGGCCACCCGATGCTCACCGGCTGGGTTTATCACTACCAAAAAGAAATGTACGTCATTTTCGCCCTGGGGCTTCTCGCGATGGCGGTTTTTCTGGTTCTGCATTTTCGTAATATCTCAGGCGTGGTCACGCCGCTGCTCGTTGCGGCCGTTAGCGCAACCTGGGGTTTCGGCTTCGCAGGTGTTTTGGGTTTCAATCTCGACCCGTTGATTATTGTCGTGCCGGTGCTCTTGGTCGCGCGGGCACTCAGCCATTCCGTGCAGATGTGCGAGCGTTACTTTGAGATCTTTAACGAAACTGGAGATGTCCGAAGAGCCAGCGTCGACTCATTGGTGTCACTGTTTCCACCCGGCGTT
>JBIOXP010000006.1:0-7921 GCA_044869705.1 Binatia bacterium
GTCTCGCCTAGCGAAGCTTCTTAGCGAGAGAGGAATCGATTTTTATATGGAGAGCCCCTATCCGACATATATGATCAACAGCGTTTACGGGGCTGGAAAATTGCTTCTTCGCCGTTGGAAGGGCGGCATGTCCGACTACCGAGCCTTAATTTTCACGCGCAAAAACGGTGCGACCAAACGCTTGGAAGACTTGCAAGGGAAGATGATTGCGTTCGAAGATCCCGAATCGACTTCGGGGTACTTTCTGCCGAAATTGCTGCTTTCGAAAAAGGGATTCAAGCTCGTGCGCATGGATCGTGTCGAGTCCAATGTCCCTCGCGGCGAACTCGGTTACATTTTTGCCTCGACGCAGGACAAACTCGTCGACTGGGTGCTCAACGAGCGGGTTGCCGCCGGCGCGTTTAGTAACGATGATTATGGCGGACTCCCGGAGGGGAAAAAAACCGACATAACAGTTCTAGCCGAGACCGCTAGTTTGCCGCGTCATCTTGTCTCGATGCGCAAAGATCTACCGCCAACCGTAGCCAATGCGTTGAAGAATATTCTGCTCTCGATGCATGAGGATTCCGAAGGCCGACGTATATTGCAACAAACGGACGGGACAACAAAGTTCGATGCACTGCCGGGCGGCGAATTGGCGGTCAACCAACGGCTGCTCGATACCTTCTACGCTCCCGAAAAAAAATAGCTCTACGAACGGGTCCGCGCTGCGTCAGAGTCGGCGTACGCCGGCATATGCACGTAGAAGCTCCGGGCTCACATGTTCAGGGCGGATGCCGAGGCCGATAATACGAGCGGGGATGCGCCGGAAAAAAGGGACTTTCGCGAGCAAGCGCACGGCGACCGGCGGCTTCAGGGATCGCGTGTCGGCAAGCGCAGGTGCGATGATGCGATCCTGCACCGCCAGCTGCAGTTTCTGCGTGACCCGGGTGGGAAGCTCGCGACGTGCCTGGATGCGGCGCAGATCATCAACGGTAACTTTTCTGTCCTGCAGCGGCTTGAACAGCACATTGGCCGCTGCGACGGCATCTTGAATCGCCAAGTTGATTCCGACACCGCCGACGGGCGACATGGCATGAGCGGCATCGCCGATGCACAGCAAGCCGGGGCGAAACCAGTCATCCAATCGATTTACGCGAACAGTCAAAAGCTTGACGTCATCCCAACCGCGAAGCTCGTGTATGGTGTCTTGCAGGTAAGGCGCGAGCTTCACGATCGCCGCCCGAAACCTATCGAAGTTTTGCCCGCGCATGTCGTCGAATCGACCTTTGGCAATTACATAGCCGCACTGCCAATAATCGCCGCGATTGAGCGCAATCAAGATTCTGCCCGCATCAAATCTTCCCATGCTTAGGGCGGGGTCCTCGACGGTTCGCCGCATCCGGAACCAGAGAACGTCCATCGGAGCACCGAACTCCCTCGCCTGGAATCCACCTTGTTCGCGTACGACCGAGGTACGTCCGTCCGCGCCGACGATAAGATCTGCGCGCACTTCGATCTCCCCATCCGGAGTTTTCGCGCGCATGCCGATGATGCGGCCCGATTGTTCAATGAGTCCGATCACCTCGGCTTGCATCTTGAGATCGAACGTTTTATAGCGCGCCGCTTTTTGAGCGAGAAAATTTAGAAAATCCCACTGGGGCATGAACGCGACAAATCCGCAGCGGGTTGGCAGGTGTCGAAAGTCGGCAATCGTAAGCCAAAGCTCGCCGACCTGCGCGTTGAGCTCGTAAACCTTCTGATGCGGCAATGTCAAAAACTCATCGAGCAACCCGAGCTCATGCATCAGCTCAAGGGTTGAAGGATGTATGGTATCGCCGCGAAAGTCGCGTAGAAAATCGCCGTGTTTTTCCAAGACCACAACTTCAACTCCGGCACGCGCTAGCAGATAGCCCAGCATCATGCCGGCCGGCCCGCCTCCGGCAATGCAGCAGCGGACCGATTTTGTTTCATCACCCATTGGCTAGTTCATCCGCGGTTTCTCGAGAAATGACTAACAACAATCGGCACGAGAACAAAAATATACCGCCGACATTCTCGTTCGGTTACAATTCTATTTTGAAGTTTCATTACTTTGCCTGCGCCAATTTCGCCGATAGCTGATCGTTGTGTCCCTCATGCTGACCCGGAAAAAAATCCGAGTTCGAGAGAGTCTTCGGGCATCGTTTAAAGACGGCATTTGCGCTGCCTTCATGGCCGGCGTGACGGATTACTACGCCGTACCCGTTGCGCTCTTCTTGGGGGCCACGGTTCAGCAAGTGGCTCTAGTTAGCGCGCTGCCGAATCTGTTGTCCTCTTTATCACAGTTCTTTTCGGTGCAGATCATCTATTGGATAGGCGGCCGGCTCAAGTTGCTAGTCCGGTTGGTTCTCGCACAAGCGACGCTCATTCTCTGCGTCGCCATGCTGCCGCTGGTTCCGAGTACCCATCGGGTTGAGCTGCTGCTGATGTGTTTGATTCTCGCGGCCATGTGCGGCGGCTTGGCCGGGCCTGCCTGGGGCAGTCTAATCAGCGATTACGTGCCGGCCAAAAAACGCGGCCAATACTTCGGCTGGCGTAATCGCACCGTCGGAGCCGTGACCGTCGCAAGCATCGTCACGTCGGGGTTGCTGTTGAATTTTTTTCACCAGAGATATTACGGCTTCGGATTCTGGGTAATATTTTCCCTTGCCGCCGCGGCGCGATACTGTTCCGGGTATTTTCTCAGCCGCATGGACGAGCCGCCGCACCGGAAAGATCCGGCCAATGATTTTACTTTTATCATGTTTCTGCGGCGTTTCCGGGAAAGTAATTTCCTCAGATTCGTGGTGTTTAGCGGCTGTCTGACCTTTGCGACTTACTTGGCGGCGCCTTTTTTCGCGGTCTTCATGCTGCGCGATTTACAGTTGAGCTATGTCACTTATATGGCGCTTCAGGTTTGTGCTTCGCTGGCCACGCTGTTTGCGTTGCCACTATGGGGCAAGCACGCCGACCTGGTCGGCAATGTCAGGGTTTTGCGCCTGTGTTCATTTTTGGCTGCGCTGATTCCGATGTTTTGGCTGTTCTCCCAAAGTCCCGCTTACCTGATGGTCGTTCAATTCTTTTCCGGGTTTGCCTGGAGCGGCGTGACGCTCACTGCGGGAAACTTTATCTATGACGCGGTGACGCCGCAAAAACGGGTCCGTTGCATCGCTTATTTCAATGTGATCAATGGGGTTGCGTTATTTTTCGGTTCCTCGCTCGGCGGCTATCTCGCGTCACGCCTGCCGCCGTTTTCCGGTTACCGGCTGCTTGGATTGTTTGCGCTCTCTTGCTTCTGTCGCATGGCTTTTTATCTGCTTCTGTCGCGAACTTTCCGCGAGGTGAGAGCGGCTCCCGAGGTTTCTATTCAGGAACTATTTTTCAGTGTGGTGGGAATCCGTCCGCTTGTCGGTCCGGCGCGGGACTAAAACCTGCCTTCGCGCTCGATTCCTCAGCCAAAATCCTTCCTTGACAAGAGCGATCCTTTGTTATGTAGATTCAGAATCATTGCAAGCAAGGAGCGTCTATGGCTACTTGGGACGATATTCTGACTGCACGGGATAAGGAAGTTTTTGCCTTGTCTGGATTCGGCAAAAAAGCTGGTCTGGGCCAACGCCCGGCGTTACTCATTATCGACGTCAACTACAATTTTACCGGCGACAAGCCGGAGCCGATTCTGGAGTCGGTCAAACGCTTTCGCACCAGTTGCGGTGAGGAAGGTTGGGACGCGGTATATCGCATTCGTGAACTGCTCGCGGAAGCGCGCAAAAAGCATCTACCAACATTTTACACCTCTGCGGAAGAGAATCGTTCGAACAGCACGGTCATGGTCGGCGGTTGGGCGGCGAAAAGCAATCGCACGACCGAAGACATGACCGAGCAGTGGGAAAAGGCGAACGAGATTGTGGAAGAGATCGCGCCCCAGCCCGGTGACATCATCGTGCGCAAGCAAAAACCCAGCGCCTTTTTCGGCACGCCGCTGATGAGCATGCTCACCGAAGTGCATGCCGATACTGTGCTGGTCTGCGGCACGACGACCAGCGGGTGCGTCCGCGCCAGCGTCATCGACGCCTTTTCCTACAATATGAAAGTTTCGGTGGTGGAAGAATGCGTTTTCGACCGCGGCCAGGCATCGCATAAGATCAATCTTTTCGATATGGCTATGAAATATGCCGATGTGATCCCGCTTAAGGAAACCATCGACTACATTCGCGGCCTGCCGGATAATCTCTACGCGCCGCCGTTGTAAAAAAACTGCTCTCGGCAACGCGACGCGGTTGTCGATGTCTCGTTAAACTCTCCGAGTTCCGGGGTGCGGCCTACGGTTTTTCTGCTGCCATGAGGCTCAGATCGGCGGCGGAGCAGACTTCTCGCGCGTTGATAAAGCCGATTTTATTGAACGTCGATACGTGCTCCTCGACGGTCATGAAATGGGCCGCGCGATGGGCGGACGGGGAATTGACATGATCGCAGATCAAGATCTTTCCGCCCGGAACGAGCAGTTCATAGAGCTGTGCGTAAAGCGTTGGAATGCGGCTCGCGTGACGAAGCTCGTGCACCGCCTGAAGCGAAACGATCAGATCGAAGCCGGCGGGAACCGCATCGGTCCAGTTCTCTTCTCTGAAATTCCGTTGAACGAAAACTGTTTTGTCTTTGAACTTGGCCAAGCGGGTTCGGCTGAGCTTCAGCATCTCCGGCGAGAAATCAAGCAGCGTGTAGCGCGCGATATCACAATTCTCCAGTAACGCTTCGGCGAGAAAGCCCGGTCCGCAGCCCAGTTCGAAAACTGACAATGGACCGCTTTTTATGCGCGCGGCTTCGGCGCCGAAGGCCTTGAATAATCTCTTCCGCTCCGGCCGGTACTGGACGATGCTGTCGCTCCAGTGCTTCACATAAGTGGGGTCGAAGAAATCGTGATCGCTCGGTACGTCCTTTACCTTCATGAATCGTACTTTATTTCTCCTCCGGCGCGCGTGCAACAAACCGGCGCACCACGAAGATGGCGGCAACGAACGATCAGGCTAAATTTTGCTATAGCGGAGGTACCGACGGCAGAAGCTTCAACGCACGATGACGTTCACGCGCTGTACGCCGTTGTTGCCGTAACCGCCGAAGTTCCATTCCTGGTCGATCGGCTGCATTTTTCCATCGGCACCCATAGCGCGGACGAGGAGCATGTATTCACCAGGCGTGGCGTTCCACACGAACGACCATGTCGTCCAAGCATAGGGTGATTGAGACTCTTCCAACTCGCCTTTCGACCAAGTGGAGCCACCGTCGACGCTCACCTCGACATCGGAAACGCCGACGCGTCCGGCCCAGGCTTTGCCGCTAAGAGTAACCGGGCCTGCCTCGACCAGCCGGTCGCGAGTCATAAAATCGGGAATACCGGGCGGAATTATCAATGCCCGCGCTCTGATGAGCGTGACCGCTTCACCGGGCCCATCTGCTGTACGCGTATAATGATAAGCACGCGCCATTTGATAGCCTTGAAACGGCTCCCTGACGGCCTCGATGCGATCGAGCCATTTCACGCTCGCCATGCCGTACCAGCCCGGTACCAAGAGTCGGAGCGGATAGCCGTGCTGCGGCGGCAGCGGCTCGCCATTCATCTCATAGGCCAGCAAGACCTCGTCTCGCATCGCTTCATCGACTGTGAGACTGCGCTGGTAAAACTGAACCTGGTCGCCTTCGACTCCTTGATCGAGGCCGGTAAAAATAATCTCGACAGCGGCGCTACTGAGCCCGGCGTCCTGTAGAATTCCCCGGAGTGACGTGCCCGTCCACTCGGAGTTGCCGATCGCTTCGAGAAGCCAGGGCTGGCTGATGCGACGCGGCGCGAAAAGAGCGCGGCCGTTGCCGGCGCATTCCATCATGACAGGGATCGTTCGTCGCGGCCGTTTTTGGATTGCATCGAGAGTCAGTTCCAACGGCTTGCCGACGACTCCGCCGATTTTAAGGCGCCATTGCTCCGCATTCACTTCCGGTATGTCGTAGTGGATCAACAGATAATGCAGACCGGTCGGTGTGATCGGATACCGCAGCGCTTCCAGAGGCATGCCGCGATTGCGCAATGCCAATTGTAGTTCCTCTTTATACAGCTCGTCGGTCTGAGCCAGCCCGGTGCCGTCGCCGACGGTGGAAAAATATTTCGTCGCGCTTTTTTGTTCCATCTGTGGTGATCCTAACGTGCTTTCAAGATCGCGCAATCAGAACTTCGGTGAATAAAACCACTCCGCCCCAGGCCAGCAAAGCAATGCCGATCGGCGCACTCACTTTACGTCCCCAGGGGAAGTTTTTCTCTGCCGCCATTACGGCTCCGAGTCCCAGCATCCAGGCCACATTCCCGACGCCAACACCGAACATCAAAAGCATCAACGCCCAGCAGCAGCCGACGCAAAAAATTCCGTGGTGGATGCCAAGGAAAAATGCGTTACGCCGCTCATTCCGGCCGCGCCAATACTCCGTGACGAAACTCAATGGAGCGCGGCACTTATCCAGACAACGGTACTTCAAGCGGCTGAACTGAAACGCTCCCGCCAACATCAGTGTGGCCGCGCCGATCAGCCACGCTCGTGCTTCGAGCCAGGAGTTACGTTCGACGATTTCGTGCAGGAACCAATCGGCGATATGGGCAGCAATCCCGAAAGCGAGCCATACCGCTAAATAGCCCGAGATAACTAGAGCTAAAAGCTGTGTTCGATCCTCTCGCGCTGTTGTCAATCGACGGAAGGTTTCGAGCAGTGGCACGGCCGTAGGCAGCATCATGGCCAGCGTCATCAGTGTCCAGCCAATCAGATATAAGGTGATGGGTAGAAGAACAGAGCCGGCGCCTAGCTCGCCCAATTGCTGATGACTCAGATAACGGGCATAAGGAGAACGGCCCCAGATCCACAGCGCAATCCATGCGAAGCCGACCAGTGAACCGAGCACTGCGAGAAAAGCCCTACGCTTGGCCATGACATTCCTCTAAAAGGCTCTCGAACGCAGCAATCTAACTCTGGAAAAGAAA
This sequence comes from Binatia bacterium, assembly GCA_044869705.1. Lineage (GTDB taxonomy): Bacteria > Desulfobacterota > Binatia > UBA9968 > UBA9968 > DP-20. The sequence continues at coordinate 7,013 of JBIOXP010000006.1, forward strand.
TTTTCCCTGAATCGCGTTATGATCTTTCAGATCGATATTTTGACCCAGCGCAGGGTTGTTCATTCTGTATTTGGTTGCTTTGGCGACGTATGCCGGTGAGCCGGGTATCGTCGTGAATATCGAATCACGGAGCGTGGTCACCTCACCGTTCGGACCGCGAAACGGCTCCATCTCACAATCAGCGACATTGCCGATGCGCAAAGTGCCCTTACCCTCGGAAACTTCGAACGTGATCGGCGAGCGCTCGACTGAGACGACTTCGCCGATGAGCTTCACGAGATCAGCGACCGGCCCGCCCTGTTTTCCGGTATAGACACTAAGCAGCGCGTCTTCTTGGTGTTTCGTCGCTCGCTCGTCCACGTGCACCACTACCCTCCAGTTGCCTTTCAAGATATTTCCCGGAACATGGGCGGTAAATCCCATCGTGAGACCGGACACATCGACACCATCGATTTGGCCTTTTTCGAAGTGGTGCGCCAGCGCGGTATCGCAGGTTCCCCGATCCGGGTCCATACCCACCCAGCAGGGACAGAGCACTTCGCAATTGCACACTTCCAGAAGACTGCCTTCAAGTTTGTACGCCATAAGCGCCTCCCTTCGAGTTATGAATGATAACTTCTGCGGTAACGGACGATCATCGATTCGAGCTTAGGCCGGAAAGTAAATCGTGTAAGATTTTCTGTCAAGCGATGATTCTTTAAAGCAATAGAGCCATCAAAACTCCCCGAAATAAATTTCATTTCCCATACGTGCGTTCAAAAACCGCTCTCATTCACTTTGCGAATGAACCGGTCGTCGACAAACTCTTCGAGATTGACCTCACTGTTCTTGCTAGCCAAGCGGGACACGGTTAATCGATTCCTGCGCGGCTGGATCGAGGGCATCAGAGTCGCTACAAGCGACAAAGAA
>JBIOXP010000007.1:0-3575 GCA_044869705.1 Binatia bacterium
AGTGTCTGCGAGCGCGGTGAGATGCCGATCTCGGCTGCTTGTTTGACGGCATTGATGGTGTCGCCGCCGGCATTGGCAAGAGCAATGACCTTTGCACCCGAGTCCTGAGCGGCGGTGAGAAACGGCGTGAAATTGTTCGCGTTGAACGGGTGGCGCGATCGGCCGATGACCCGGCCACCAGCCTTTTCGACGGCGGCGCTTGCGTCCTGCTCCAGCGACCACCCGAAAGCGTAGTCCGCAGTGATGAAATACCAGGTGTCCAGACCGAAGCCGACCATCGCCGGCGCCATTCCGGCAGTGTTCGAATAGGTATCGTATGCCCAATGGAACCCGGTATGGGTACAATCTTTGCCAGTCAGATCACTGCTGCCACCGGACACGGTTATCGAGATCCTATCGCGCGTGGCGGCAAGCTTTTGCATCGCCAGCGCCACGACGGAATTCGGCATATCGACAGCCATGCCGACATGGTCGTCGTTGAACCAATGTGTCGTGATGGCAGACGCAACCTCGGCTTTGTGCTTGTGATCGCCCGCGAGCACGCGAATTTTTCTGCCGAGGACTTCTCCGCCAAAATCTTCGACGGCCATGTGAGCGGCCACGACCGAACCTTCTCCGGCAAGGGTTGCGAAAATACCGGTCATGTCGGTCAACACGCCGATATTGATGCTCGCTTCACGTGCCAGCTGCGCGCGCGCCGCCAACGGCCATACAGCGGCCGAACCAGCGATCAGTTTTATGACTTCGCGGCGTCGCAACGCCTTTCCCCCAGAAGGATAAGGCAAATCCTATTCGAAACCTGGTGATCGCGCCAAGGTGAGCGATATCGGCCCATATATCGGGCGCAAATGATAGTTGCGTGCGTGCTGGCGAAATAAACAGGCCAAAACCGGCCTCGCGTTGGCCAAGAGTGGACATTTCACTATGCAATGTGACGTCCGCTTTGGGTCAAAAGCAGACATATGCACCGCAAAAAGCGATGTCCGCTTTAACCCGAATAGCGACCTTGCGGGATGGTCTGGTATTTTGCGAATTCCGTTTGCCAGTTGTTCTCCGAGAACGGTGGCAGTACACCCGTAATCGGCTTCCATTCCACGATGGAAAGGCCAGACTCGGTCAACCGAGTTGCGCCGCCAACAACCAGGGTCAAAAAGATCATCGCCGCCGTCGCGAGCAGCCACAGCCGCACGGCGCGCAGGCTGAGTCTTGAGGCTTTGACTGTCCCAGACATCAGAATTTGCCTGCAGGAGGTGCCGCGACAGAGACGCAGAGCGCGTTCAAACCGGGCTCCAAGAGTGCCGGGACGCCTTCAGGCAGTTGCATGCATATTTATGCCCGTGCTCCGACATCATCTGCAAAGCGTGTCCAAATATCCCGCATGGCTCAAACAAAATTGCGATCAGGCTGGTTTCTCGAATCCCAAATCGTTACTTCTTTTTTCCGTCGGCGCCGAATTGGCTGAGATAGGCCCAAAGATTTTTTGCTTCGCTCTCGTTCTTGATGCCGGCAAACACCATTTTTGTGCCAGGTATCTTCGCCTTCGGATCCTTGATGTACTCGAGAAACGTCTCTTCACTCCACACAATGCCTGAGTTCTTGTTGGCGTCAGAATAATTATACCCGGGAATAGTTCCCGTTTTGCGGCCGCTGAGACCGTTCATCAATGGGCCAACCTTATTTTTGGCAGTCTCGCCAATGTCATGACAGGGCGCACATTTTTTAAATGAATTGGCTCCGGCATCGAGATCTTGCGCAAGTGCGGTCGTCATCGGGCCGATGCAGAACAAAGCGGCGACCATCAACTTTGATTTGATCATCTCTGATCATTCCTTTGAATAGACCCACCAAGATGCTTCAAATGCTCTCGCGCCCGGGGCAGGTTTTTCGACCGCAAGGCATAATCACCATAGCCGCCCTCAGACAAGGCAAACTTGACCATGGTCAAGCCCGATCCGGTTTTCTTCATGACTCCGGATGCGAACCAAGCGCCTTATGCAAGCGCGCGTCGTGAGTTTCGAAGTGGCGGGAGAACCAAGCATCCAGCTTCGCACCAAGCTCGGCGCTCGCGATTTCGTCATCTTCAAAATCGTCCATGATGTCGCGAATTTCGTCGAGCAGGCGCTCGTGATCAGCCTTGTGTTGGGTCAGTTGATCGTACCGATGCTCGCGCATAAATCGTTCCTCAAGCGCGAAATGAGCTGAGATGCCAGTGAATAAATCACCGAAGAATGCACGGATTGAAATCTCGTCCCCCTTTGACGTGAGTTCATCATGCAGCCGGTTGATGAGCGTGATCAGCTCTTTATGCTCGTGATCAACGGCATCAATGCCGACGCTGTAGTGATCCTTCCATTGCAATAGAGCCATGGTTGTCGCTCCTCAGCGAAATACGAATTCGCCGCTCTCGGCCCGAAAATCGATGACGAAAAGCTGATCCTCCACAAGTGTAACCACAGCTTTCCGTTCGTGATCAAATCCGTCCGTCCGCGGCGTATCGCGCATGCGCACGGCGATGTCATGTTTTCCCACCGGCACAACGAAACGCTCGTAGACTTTTGATGGTCCGTCACCGGCAATACCGGTTGGCGGCAGGTTTGCCTGGAAGACTGTTTTTCCTCCCAAATCAAGCTCGACATAGACTGGACGTCGCGCGCGCGGGCACTCCTGTACACGGCGCATGTTCGGTGGAAGTTTCTGGATTTCCTCCGGCGTCAGGCGGCGGCATTCGGCCTTACGGTCGGCGCCATGGACGAAACTGAGCATCACGATGGCCGACCCGCGGGAAATCTGGCGATAGACCGGCCAGTCCGAGAATGCCGCGACAGCGACAAACAGTGCCGCTATCACCAGAAATTGGCCAGCAATCCGCAGGTAGGTCATGCCTAGCTCCCGACCTCTGTCAGAGCGCGATCATTTCCCGGTTGCGCCGGGACAGATGGCGCCTGTGGCGCCCGGAGTTTCTGGAGCGGATGTTTTGCGATCTCTTTTGTAAACGAGGCAATTTCTGCAGCAACGCGCGAGGTTTCGAGCGCCGGGGCCCAGATCGTGGCGATACGTTCGCGCGGCACGCGCGCCCGCAGATAAGGATCCCGCGTTCCAGCGATTCGCTGCTTGGTCCAATCGACCCCAAGACGATTGTAGCAGGCGCTCTCAGCACAGCCGGCAATAACAATACCGTCCGCCAGGTTGCGGCTCAGGACGAAGTCGAACAGAGACGGCGGTGCCATCGCGACGCAAGGCATGCGGACAGTGCCATCAAGACGCCGGCCGCCACCGTGGTCACAGACGAAGATCAGCACACGCCCCGGTCCCGACAGCGCCGCTGCGGCCTCGATCGTCCGCTCACGCAACGTCTTGAGATCGTAGTCGGGCAGATCAATTCCGGTCTTCAGTTCCTCGCTACGCCGGAACGGCGTCGAGGAAGGACACGCCCCCACGCATATGCCGCACGATACGCATAACGCCGGGTTCACTTGTGCCTGGGTCGGATACGGCAGGTCGTCGGTGCGTCCAACCATACGGATTGCCTCGTATGGGCAATCTTCGGCGCAGCGGGCACATCCATTGCAGTGGTT
>JBIOXP010000008.1:0-3285 GCA_044869705.1 Binatia bacterium
GCCGACGACGCTCAATTTCTCGGACGGCGCAACACGATGCGCGGTAAGCAAGAAGTGATCGCGGGTTGGTCGGAATTCTTCAAACCAGCAGTCGCACCGTTCCGCTGGCAACCCGACCGCGTCGTGACAAACGCGGCTGGCGACCTGGGATTCTCCAGCGGTCCCGTTTTCGATGAAGCAGGAGCGCAGACCGGCACGTTTACTTCCACATGGGTAAGACAGCCGGATGGCTCCTGGAAAATCCTCTTCGACGGAGGCTCTGCTTGTCCGACGACGAAGCAATCCGAGGAATAGCCGGCGATAGACCCTTTAATTCGGCAGGGCGAACGAAATGATCGTGTCTTCTGCGCGGTGATTGGACCAGAACAGTTCGCCGTCGAAAGTCAGTGAGCGAGACGCGAACGGCACAACACCGATATCTTCAGCGGCCGGTGTTTCCTCTTGCGTATTGACTCGGGCGATTCGCCAATCTTCGTTTGGACGTTCCTGTCCTCGCAAAACGTAAAGCGAGCCGTTGGCGAAGGTGTGACCACAGATCTCCGCGCCGACATCGATCTCGCGGATCACGTTCCCTTTGTCATCAAACTTCAAAATCCGTTTCTTGTACCACTGGCTCATGTACAGATTCTTCCCGTCAAAGCTGAGGTACGATCCAGTAAAATCCGGACACGCAAACATTTTCGAAAATCCACTCTCAAATGTGTATCGATAAATGTAACGATCATCATCCGGGTCTTCTCCGATTGTGAAGCGCAGTTCGCCGTTTAACGCAACCGCAGCCCACGGAATGCCGGGTGCTTCTTGTTGTTTCAAGACGGTGCCATTCTCCGGATCGATCGCATAGATTCGACGCAGATCGCGCGAACCCATCCACAACCCCTGGTTTCGGCTGTCCCAGGCCAGTGCCTGCGGCGTGGTCGCCGGCGAAACAAGGCGACGTTTCTCGATGATTTGTTCGGTCATGTTTCAAACTCCATTTTCGAAATGAACGTTCGTTTTATTTGTGACTTCTGCAACACAGCGCCGCAATAAGCTTGATCGGGAATTCGTAGCTTGCCAGACTCGCTGCCGACGAGGGTTATGAAAACACGACGCTTGTTAGGCTTTACGTTTGCGCAGTGCATCGTCTTCGCTGCGTCAATTGCAACATCATACGCCGACAGTGATAAGAGTGTCACCGCCGCTCAAATCAACGGCACTTGGAAAACCAAAGGCGGTGAATTCAAGATCTGGGCGCTGGGCAAACAGCGTCTACAGGTGGGATTTTCCGGCGTTTACGAATACAAAACGCCGCAGGGTCCAATGGCAAACGAGGGCGAAGGCAGCGGTGTCGCGACGATCGAAGGCGACACTGCGATCTTCCGACCTGAAGGCGCGGACGAGGAATGCCAGATCACGCTAAAATTCACCGGCGGCAAACTGGTCGTCACACAAACCGGCATTTGCGGCTTCGGCCACAATGTGAGCGCCGAAGGCACCTATAAAAAAGTTTCGTCCAAGAAGCCAAAGTTCGGATCGGATTGAGGTAGGGAATTCGCTTTTCGTGGACGTCGCGCAGGGGTCTTGGCTGCAACTCGCGCTATGGTGTAGCCTCAACATCATGCCTCGTTGTGCCTGGGCCACGACTGAACCGGCCATTACTTATCACGACGAGGAATGGGGTGTTCCTGTGCACGACGATCGCGTGCTGTTCGAGTTTCTAATTCTGGAAGGCGCACAGGCCGGGCTGAGCTGGAACACAATTTTGAAGAAACGTGAGAACTACCGAAAAGCCCTTGATGGATTTCGCCCGGAAAAAATCGCGCGCTATAACAAGCGCGACGTTCAGCGGCTACTGCGCAACGATGGGATCGTGCGAAACCGATTGAAAATCGCAGCGACAATCGAGAACGCGAAGAGGTTCCTCGAGGTGCGAAAGGAATTCGGAAGTTTCGACGCTTTTCTCTGGAACTTTCTTGGCGGCAAGCCAATTCAGAATCGTTGGCGAGTCTTAAGCGACGTACCAGCGCGCACCGCTGACTCCGATGCCATGAGCCGAGATCTGTTGCGCCGCGGATTCAAATTTGTTGGCTCAACGATCTGCTACGCGTTTATGCAAGCCGTGGGCATGGTCAACGACCACATGGTAACATGTCCGCGATACGCGGAACTCGGTGGCTCACAGCGGCGGAAATAATTTTCAGTTGCTGTAGCGGCGGTCTATGACGGCCGATCATTTCTTGGCGTGCCAGTCGCAGGATCTTCGTACTGTGGAATATCTGAACGGAAGCGACCGAAAGTAACAATTTCTTCACCTTTCCTAATTAGACTCCTGTTCCATCTGACGCTTCGGTCTTCGAACTCATATGTTTGGAATAAAAGCTTATTCATTAGTTGCCATAGCAACGCTGTTAATTTGGACTGACCCAACGTCTGCGAGCGGGCGTGGACCCCGTCCTTCTCCTTCTCCCTCAGCTACGCCCGGTGGGCCGCCGGCGCCGGTTCTGGCGAGTCCCGCAAACGGCGCGTCTCTGGTTCAACCCATCACGCTGGATTGGGATCCCGTATCTGCGCAGGGAGGGCCGATTGGAAGTTACACATGGCAGGTCGGAACAACCTCAACATTCACAACCGTGATTGCTTCCGGGTTCACGAATATGGAGTCCGATCCATCAATTCCCACGCGCACTGACGACAAGGTAAGCGGATTGCAGAACGGCACTTACTTCTGGCGAGTCAAATGCTCGCAGCTTGGCCCGAACGGCGGAGTCGATTCAGCGTGGTCAACGGTGCGATCGTTCACCGTCACCGGTCTTGGACCGGCGCCCGCTACGCCCTCGTTTATCACGCCGGCGACCAATGCGCAGTTTCACGTGCGCGAGAGTTTCAATCTGCAGTGGTCGTCAGTAGTGAATGCTCAGTCTTATATCCTCGAAGCAGATGACGAACCGACGTTTTCCTATCCACTCACCCTCACGCTTGAGCCGATAAACTTTGGCACGCAAACCGGGGCGATATGGGGAAATGCGCTCACCATCTTTTATAGAGTACGCGCTGTTTCTGTGGACGGCGTGCGCAGTCTTCCTTCGGCGACCCGTACAGTGCAGATTACCAATGCCGCCCCGATTCCAGCGGGCGTATCGCAGGTCGCACCGGCTAGCGGAGCAACTGTGCAGCTGCCGTTCTTTATGGATTGGACGGATACTCCAAACCCGCAGGTGCCGGGCTACGATCTCGAAGTCAACACAAGTCCCAATTTCCCGCTTGCGGGAATGGTTTTGTTGGTGAGCCCAAGCCGCTCCGATT
>JBIOXP010000009.1:0-6366 GCA_044869705.1 Binatia bacterium
AAGTTCTGGTGGACGTGAAGAAAATCCCCCGGCTGCATGAAATAAAAACGGCTGACGGGACGCTGCACATCGGCGCTTGCGTGACGCATCAGGCGCTCGAAAGCAGCACGGTCGTGCGCGAGCATGCGCCGGCGCTGGCATATGCGGAGTCGCAGGTAGCCAATGTTCGCGTACGCAATCAAGGCACCCTCGGAGGGAATCTGGCGTTCAGCGATCCGCATTCCGATCCCGGTACCGTGCTGCTGATTCACGATGCGTCCGTGACGATCGGCAATGCCAGAGGCGAGAGTCGGATGTCGCTGCGAGATTTTTTTGTGGATGTCTATACAACCGCAATGGAGCCGGACGATCTGCTGATGGAGGTTGAGATTCCGCGATTGCCCGCCGGTATGGGAAGCGCCTATCGGCGTCTGCATCGTTATCAACGTCCGACTCTGGGTGTGGCAGTGGGCGTGCGACTTACCGAGGGACATATCGCGGACAACAGATTGGCGGTGGGTTGCATCGGTCCCAAGCCCGAGCGCTTGAGCGAATTGGAAACCAAACTCAACGGAGTTCAGCCAGATGAGATCAGGCGGATTATCGGTGAAGAAAAAACCTACCTGTACGATCTGCTTCGGCCGGTCGACGATCTGTTGGGCAGCGCGGAGTACAAGTTATACCTGGCGTGCACCATGCTGAGCGACGCGTTAGAGGGCGTCACGCGATCGAATGCGGCTGATTAAAATCGTTCAAAACGTTAAAGCGGTTCAAATGGCGCCGTCCTTTATTGCGATGTCATCCTGAGGCGGAAGGATCTCTATAGCTGGACGGAATACAGATTCTTCGCTGACGCTCAGAATGACAGTACCCCAGTTTTTCGCAACGCCGAGTTGAGCACCCAGTTTATATAGTTAATCTTCCTCGGGCGCGGGAACTTGGTGCTCTAAAAAAATTTCCTTTCGCTCCTTCGCCGATTGCATCAGCGCCAGGCAAACCTCCAACGTCGCCATGCCCCACGGGCCGGTATGCCGAATCGGCTTCTCGAGAACAACCGCATTGTACAGCTCCATCAGCTCGCCGCGCCGTGATGGCCCACCCGCGCCGATCAACGGCACGTCCTCGGTCCCTCGGTCGCTGTGAACGAAAAGACCGTGCTGAGATTGGCGAATGTCGCCTTTTTCACAGCTCGCGATCAAAATCCCGAGATCGTTGGGGAGCCATGGCTTTGGCTTGCTTCGGTCGCGAATTTCGCTCTCGTTAGCGCCGCCAATACGCATCGCGTCTTTGTCGGCGTTCTCATCGCGCGTGCCGTTCAGCAGAGCCGCCCGGACTGCCGCGCGCTCGGGTTCACTGTATCGGCTGTTCTGTCGGCCCCATGGAACGAGCTCCGAAGCCAGAAAATAACCGTAGCCATTGTGCATGAGCGTTGCCGGCGTGCCATCCTCGAACTCCAGGAACCCGGAATAATACCCCGGAATCGGCCGCCCTTTGAACCATTGTCCAGTCGCGCCGCGCACGCTTCGCACTAGACCGCCGCCGAGCAAGCGCAACGTGTCGATCTGGTGCGGTCCTTGCCGGAAGGGGACGCCTCCGCCCTGATTGATATCGAGTTCTTCCGCGGTTCTGGGCCGAAGCATCCAGTCCGTGTACGCCCAGACGTGAAGGGCGCAAAGGTTGCCCAACTCGCCTGAACGGATGATTTTCCGCATGGTTCGGATATGCGGCCCGAAGCTTTGGGTATGTCCGCAGAGCAGTTTGATGTTGTTTTTGACCGAAGCCTCGATCATTTGCTCGGCCTCCCGGAGCGAAATCGCCATGGGCTTTTCGACCACGACGTGCTTGCCCGCATTAGCGGCAATGATCGTATGTGGTGCATGAAAGCGATTTGGCGTAGAGACCCATACCGCTTCGACCTCTGGATCGGCGCAAAGTTGCTCGATGCTGTCGTAAGTCTTCGCCCGATAACGCTGGCGAAAAGTTTCGAGTACCCGCGCGTTGATGTCGGCGGCCGCCACGAGTTGGAACTCCGGAATTTGCTCCATTGCCGGCAAAATTTCCGACGCGCCGACGCCGAGTCCGACGATGCCGAGCCTTAACTTTCGATTTGAATTTGATTCAGCCATACCTTTCGTCCTTCTTTTCAGGATGTGCTTACTTAAGCGATCCAGGCACGACGATGTCAAGTGAACGGTGCAATGCGGTCGGTTGAGTTTAATAAGCTCAAATAGATCCTTCGCTAAAGTTCAGGATGACATTCAGCATAGGGCAAAGCTCCTCCTGCCATTCTGAGGAGCACAGCGACGAAGAATCTCAAACGCGAAGGCCGTCTGCAACTCACGGTTGCTTTCCTGCAGCGGGTCGATTTGCTAAATTACGTGCGCAGAAGCGGAGGCGCGCTCAATGAAAATGGGGAGTCATCACTTGATGCGAACACGTCACACGCTGGGCCTTCTTGCTGCTTGTCTTGTCGTTGCGTTACTAGCGGGTCAGCTCGACGCCCAGGAGAAGCGAAACATCCGGATGGTCTTTGTCAGCCTGGCCTGGAACAGCGAGATTCCATTCCGAGCGGCGCTCGCGCGCGGGTTTTTCAAGCAGCAAGGTCTGCAAATCGAACCGATTCTCATCCGCGGCGGCCCCGCAGCCATCGCGGCGCTGGTTTCGGGGGAAGTCGACTACGCCAGTATTGGCGGTGCGCAGGCGATCTTTCGCGGCAAGGCCCGCGGCCTGGATTTGGCGATCATCGGCTGCATCTCGAGCACGACGAACTATATCTTGCTCGGCAACAAACAGACGCGCTCAGTCGAAGAACTCAGAGGCAAGCCGATCGGTATCACCGGCGCCGGGACTTACTCGGAATTTGCCGTGAAGGCGTTCCTCAAGAAGAACAATATCAATCCTGACAAGGACGTGATGCTGCGCGCCATCGGTGGCACGGTCTTGCGCGCGGCAGCGATCGAGAAAGGCATTATTGCAGCCGCGCCGTTTTCGACGGAAGACGCCGTCCGCTTAATGCGCTCCGGCTACACGGTGATCAGCAACATGAACGAATCGCTTGGCATTCCGCAAAATATCATCGTTACGCGAAACGAAATACTCGAAAAATATCCGGAGACCAGCAAACGAATGCTCAAGGCGTACATTCAGGGCATCCAGTTAGCAAAATTCAACAAGAAGGAAGCGCTCAAAGCCGGTTACGACGCCGGGCTCCAAGGCGAGCCGGATATCGTTAGCGCGGCATGGGACCTCTATTCGCCCGGGCTGACGTCCGACCTGTCGATCGCGGTCTCGGGGATTCAGCAAATGCTCGATGAAGACATTCGCGCCGGGTTCGTCGACAAAAACTTCACCGTCGATCGCGTGATCAATGACCGCATTTTAAAAATCGCCCAGCAGGAACTCCGCGCCGAAGGGAAGTTGAAGCAGTAGCTCGATGACAAATCGAACGGCACTTTTGGTTTGGCGCGTGAGCTTGTTTTTGGCGTGCGCGGCTTGGGCCTATGCGCCGGTCCCGGCGATTTCCCAAGAAAAGAGAAACCTGCGAGTGGTTTTTACAGGATTGGCGTGGAACAGCGAATTGCCTTTTCGCGTGGCGCTCGTCCGAGGCTTTTTTCGCGCCCAGGGATTGGACATTCAGCCGATCTTTGTCCGCGGCGGGCCGGCAGCTCTGGCCGCGCTATCATCCGGCGAAGTGGACTTCGCCGAAATCGGTGGCGCCCAGGCGATCATGCGAAGCCGGGCGCGCGGACTCGATGCGGTCATCATCGGGGCGATCTCGAACGCGACCAACTATCAAATCGTCGGCAGCAAGTCGACGCGGACACTGGAGGAGATGAAAGGGAAGACCATCGGCGTCACCGGAGCGGGCGCGTTTTCCGATTTCGCGATGCGCACGTTTCTGCGCCGCAAGGGTATCGATCCCGATAAGGATCTAATGCTGCGCGCCATCGGCGGAAGCAATTTGCGCGCAAGCGCATTGGAAAAAGGCATTGTCGCAGCCGCGCCATTTGCTCCCGATGACACCGTCAGATTGACCCGCCTCGGGTTTCCCATGATCGCCAACCTGAGCGACACGCTGACGATTCCGCAAACCATATTGACGTCGCGAAGCGAATTCCTGGAGAAAAACCCGCAAACGGCGAAGCATTTCCTGAAGGCGCTTATTCTCGGAATTCAATTAGCGAAGTTTAATAAAAGTGAGGCGATAAAAGCTGGATATGAAGCAAAACTTCAGGGGGAACCCGAGCTCGTCAACCTGGCGTACGATCTTTACGCGCCGGCGTTGAGCGGTGATCTGGCGGTAAACCTGAACGGTCTTCAGTTTATGCTCGACGAAGATCAACGGAACGGTTTGATTGACGCAAAGTTCACGTTGGATCGGGTCATCAATGACAAGATTTTGCGCCTTGCGCAGCAGGAGCTCCGCGCCGAGGGAAAGCTCAAGTAGCTCTTTAAGGCGATGGCTACTGGCCCGGTGATCGCGGTGGAGCAGAGTTCGAGCAGTCGCGCCGACGCGGAAGATCGCTGGACGGTGGAATGGCGCATCACCAACACTGGCGTCGGTTCGATCGCCATTTTAAGCGCGCGCTTACCCCATGGTCAGTTCAAGTCCGAGGAACAACATTTCGAGCCGCCGCTGGCGCTGGACGCAGGAGAACAGATTTGGTTTCGCGCGCGTGTTCGTTGCGCCGAGCCGCCGGGACTTGTGACGGAAAACGCGTTTATCATTTTTCAGGTAGTCTGGCTAAATGAAACGTGGCGTATCTTTGTCCGGATCCGTGTCGTGGTTCAGCAGAGTCGTGAGCCACAAACCGTCGTGGAATTGATCACGACGCAAAGAGCCGGGTTCTCCGCGGCGAATTGAAATCGGAATCATGGCGAAAAACATTCACGACCTTTACGTCTTACAGCGCATGCGCGGCTGATACAGCAATTGAGGCCTCGGCTTCGAAGAGACCACGGGTATGGTCTCCAATACGCTGAAAATCAGCCAGGAGGAAGTTGTCGCGGCGCTCAAGCGGTTGCGCGACACTCATCGGGATGATCCGGAATACAAAAAGCTGCGCAAAGATTTGCCGCCGGAGTGGCCGATCTGAATTGGTTTTCAGTTGCCGTTTCTAATAAAAGCCCGGCGCGTGAAAATCTCGCGCAGCCCCTCGATACGCGCTTTGCGCTACTCGGAGAATCGATGTGGGCCGATCATCCTGAGTAGGCAGCGCTTGATGCTGCCGTATCGAAGGATACGCGCGTTGCGCTACTCGGGGAATCGGTCTTCGCCGAGCGTCCTGCAGTCGGTAGCGTAGAACACTGCGTTATCGCAAGTCTTCGCGGCAATCCATCGTGCTATGCATGTCTTGGCCGTAGACGCACCTCTGGCTGGCGCAGACTGAGATGCTTAACGCCGCCCCAAAACTCGCGTTTCCCCGTCATCGCCTGAACATGACCGTCCCACTCCAGAGTGAAGGCAGTCAGGCCAAGCTTGACCGCGGCGCGGACTTTGTTCTGTGTCGCCTCATCGATGGCGAGTTGACGAATCGCATCGATCTGCCGATTGCCGTGGCCCTCGTCTTGAGCAGCGTGCAGCTTGTAGGTTTCGGCGGCGCGTGACGAAAAACCGTAATGCCCGGTCAGCTCGCGGTATACTTTCTCGGAAATTTTTCCCGACCCACCCAATTGGCTTTCGACGAATGCCAGCATAGCGACACCTTCGAGAGCGGAGCGGCGCTGACAGCAGCCGATGATCATTTCGATCGCTGCAAGCGTCCCCGGAGCAGGTTCCGCATCGTCGGCTTGTTCGCGGCCAATCCCGCCTTCTTCGAGAAACTGCAGCATGATGTCCATGTGAGTCTGTTTGCCGCCGAGCTCTTCCATGAAATTTTCCAGCACCGTATCCATGACGCTGTAATCTTTTGCACTCACAGCGTTGACGGCCATATAACCAAAAAAGATCGGGTTGGTGCGAACCCTCAAGTAATGCTGGACTTCACCCAGAATGATTTGCTCGCGCGTCCAACGATGCTGGATAATGCCGTCGAACCAGGGATGTTGTTCCATCGGGACTTCAGCCGCATAACCCCACAGCTCTTCGATGAAATGATCGGGCTTCATGAGCTAGGGTCTAGCTCAGCGCCTGACGAATGTCCACCGCGTGATCTCTCTGCTGGACCGGTAATCTGAACGCTGCTACTACTCTTTCAGGAACTTAAATCCTGGACTGACAGTACTAGGCTTGGTGTCACTATCCGGGCGAGACTTTGCCGAGACCGAAGCATAGACGTGGATTCGGGCGCATGCCATGCGCCCCTACAAAACGCCCCGATCCGCATGATCAAGGCGACATCGTTTAGTCTTGTCGGGTTTGGCGAGTTACAGTAGGGGCGCAGCATG
>JBIOXP010000010.1:0-5305 GCA_044869705.1 Binatia bacterium
GCGCTCGAGATGACAATTCTTGGGCCTTCGTGCGTTGTGACACGCGTCTCGACTGTAGAGGTCAGCGCGGCGGTAATGGATCGGCGCCAGCGAGCTTGTTAAAAATCTCGACGGTCGCGGCGTCACGCGGCAAATCGCGAATGACTTTTTGCAGCGCTTCGGGCGGAAGCGGCGAGGGCGTGTCGCCGGCGGTCCGTTCATATTCTTTCTCGAACTCGGGATCCGTCAGGGTTTTGCGCATCGCCTCCTGAAGAATCCCCGCGCGCTCCTTCGGAGTCGCCGGCGGCACAAAGAAATTTTGGCCGGCCAGTCTGAAGGCACGAAACATTTCAACCAGCCTTTTCTCACGCTCGGAACGAGCGAAGCCCTCGAGCTCCGGGACGCCGGCAAAGCGCGTGTTCTTTTTTCCCTTCGGAATCTCGATGCCGGCCAGAATGTCGACCATGCCTTTGTCCAGCCATTCGCGCGAGCGCACCAACATTGTCTCACCGGTGGTGACGCGCGCGTCGATCTCTCGGCGTGTGATCGCGATGTCGAGTTGAGGACCGGTATAGCCGGTTACGAACTTGGGGTCATTAAGCCCGATCATGTATGCGAAAAGACGTCCGGTGATGTAGACCGGGTGACCGACGGATTGACCGCCGACGCGTACCGCCGGCGCCGCGCGCAATTTCTCTAGGGTATTCAATCCGGCATCACGGTGCGTGATGAACAAATAATGCTGCGCGCTGTCGGGCGTGCCGAGGTAAATGAATTTATCGATGTCATACTGTACGCCGGGTTCGCCCAGGACGGCATTCGCGACCAATGCGGCGCCCATGCTGCCCAGAGTGAGACCGTCAGGCTTGGCGACGTTGAAGACATGATTGGCGGCCTGCCGACCGCCGCCGGCTGCCATGTATTGAATGATGATGTTCGGATTGCCTGGAATGTGTTTGCGTAGGAGGTTCGTGACTGCCCGGGTGCGCATATCTGCGGAGCCCGCGGGCGGCCCGCCGAGCACGACCGTGATGGTCTTGCCGGCAAAGAACTGTGATTGAGCGAAGCTCGAGTTGGCGCTTACCGCACACAAGGTAAAGAGCGCAACGCTGGCGGCTATCTTCATAGCAATAGAGTTCCTCCCGAAAGAATCGCGCCAATGCCCTCCTACTCCAGTCGGAACAAATTGTCCACTGTATCTGTGTGGTCGAGGATATCTCTTTGGGGTTTAGTTGTTTCGGAAAGATTCCTCTTGCTCGGAATGACAAACAATAGTTTGCCTCGAAGCCTTCATCTGGGCAGGCGATCCGAGATTTTAGACGTCTTCCCACTCGACGGGGGAAGATTGAGATGGGGTGCCATGAAGTAACCAATGAACCTGGAATGTGTCGCGGTTTACTGCTTCGCTAACCGAGCTCGCGTCGCGCCTTTTCCAAAAACTAAAGTCCGCGACTTGCGGTCGGGTGAGGCAGATCCCGTTGCGCCATTGCAACCTTCGGCGACGTACGCTAAGACCGGGCGGATTCGATGGTGACCTGGACGAAAATGAGGTGGAAGATTTCCCTATGCTTGATTGCGTATTCCGTTGCTGCTTAGCTCTTTCCCTCCTTGCGCTGGGATTTCCCACCCGCAGCGCAGCGCAAGACAAGAAATTGCATACACTCAATCTCGGCTACTCGGCGATCAGCGGCAGTTTTGCGCCGCTCTGGGTGGGATTCGATCAAGGCCTGTTCACTAAACACGGTGTCGATTTGAAGATGGCCTACATCCAAGGAAACCGAGTGATGCTGTCGGCCCTCACCGCCGGCGAAATTCACCTTTATCAAGGAGGCGCCGAAGGCCTGATCCGGCTCGTCTCGGGAGGAGGCGACGGCATTTTCGTCGCGACACAGTATAATTTCGTCGGACACTATGTGCTCATGACCGATCCCAGCATCACGCGACTCGAAGAGCTGCGCGGCAAGAGAATCGCGCTCGATCCAACCAGCCCGACTTATGGCTATATGCTGAAAGTATTGGAGCGGGTGGGACTGAAGAAAGAAGACGTGAGCTTCGTACAGTTCGGTAGCGCGGGACAGCCGGAAAGAGCGATGGCGGTACTGCGCAAGCAGGCGGCCGCGACGATTCTCACCGCGCCGAATACTTATGCAGCCGAAAAGCAAGGCCTGAGAAAATTTTCGCTGATACGCGAGCTGGGCATCCGTCAACTGATCACGGTGACCGCGACCACCAAGAAATATCTACGCGAGAGGCGGGACGCCGTCGAGGCGTTCTTGCGGGCTTACGTCGAAGCGCTGGCATATGTCAAAGCCCAGAAAGACGTAACCATGAAAGTGATCGCCAAATACACGCGCCAGCGCGATGCGGAAGTGCTGGCGAAATTTTATGAAGATCTGATTCCGGATCTGCCGCGCATTCCCTATATCGACGAAGTGTCGTTGCGCGCCACCATCGAGGCCATGCAGGCACAGGGACCGCCGCTGCCGAAGGTGGACACAAACTCGCTCTATGACAACAGTATTCTCAAGACAATAGAGAGCGGAATGAAGTCGTGATGGGATTGCTGGGTTGCTCAACATTCTCCCCAGGCAAATACGCGTCCGTGCGTAGCAGCGTCCGAGTGTGTCATGCTGAGTGAAACGAAGCATCTCGTCTTAGGCGGCACGTACAAAGATTAGATTCTTCGCCGTCGGCTCAGAATGACACCTGCCCGCGAGATATGCGGTGGTGGTTTAAGCAGCCAGGTTTGTCAAATTGAAGGCACTAGCGGGCCCGACAATCAGCTAGGAACGGAGGATTTCAGACGACGCTCCTCGATGGCGTAGCGCACCAATGCGGCATAGCGGTAGACCACGTGAGCGAATTTTCCGTAGGGCAATGTGATGAACAGTCCCGCGACGATGCCTAAATGGATTACGAGTAACGTTCCCATCGCGGAGCTTTCGCGCAAGGCGAGCAGCAACAGACCGCTCCCGCTGGTGAGCAATAACAACAGAAGAAAGGCGACATCCAGATTGAGCATACTCGAATGACCCGGGACCCGGTCGCTGCGCGTTTTCAAGTAAAGCAATCCCGCGCTGCCGATCATCAAACCGATACCGCCGACGGTGCCGAGAATTACCGGTAAACTTAGAAGTGGATAAGGCGCCCGCCAGCCAAAAAAGTGATCGTAAAATGCCGCCACGCTGGTCGAGGCGAAGTCCAGCAGGAACCCGTAGAAAACCAGATGATGAAACCACATCCGCGCAGCTGAAAAGCGTTCGTCGGGATAATTGCAGCCGGCGCCGCCGCCCTTCATGTACGCCAGCCCGAACGCGTCCTTCGTCGCGCGCCGGAACGCGGCGAAGTCGACCATCTCCAAGGGAGCGCCGCCCGTCTCACGCCAGAAGCGCACCGCGCCGATGACAAAGATCACAAAGCCGTAGAGCGCGATCAGCGATGGCGCCACAGTCATCGCGGCAAAGGGCACGACGCGGTAGAACGCCGCCTCGCCCAGATGCGTCGCGAATAGAACATTAGTGCCGTGGAACAAGAGCACGAGTGCGAGAATGATCACGATCGAGGCGACGGTGATCACGGTCACTGCGAGAGCGTTGCGCTTAAACAAGCCGGATAAAATCGCCGGCCAGGTAAACTCGCAATAAGTGTCGGCGTGCAGCTCGGACATGAGTCTCGGGATATTGACGCCGAACTGATGGGGCGGGGCATACTGGCAGGCGTAGAAGCAGTCACGGCAGTCGAAACACAGATTGGCAAGATAGGTCAAATCGGCTTTTGTGAAAGATCGCCGCTGCTCCATCGCCGGGAAAACCGCGCAGTAGCCTTCGCAGTACCGGCACGCATTGCAGATTCTCATCTGCCGCTCGCCGTCTTTTAAAAGTTCAGGATTGGACATATCGCGCTGCTTCTCTTCCCGCTATCCGGCCAAAGACCGACCCGATGGTGAGTCCGAAACCCGCGAGATAACCCTTGCCGAGAATGTTTCCCGCCATGATTTCACCTGCGGCAAAAATATTTTTCGTTGCGCGGCCGTCGTGCATAATCACACGCGCGCCGTCATCGACGCTCAAGCCGAGATAAGTAAAGGTGATGCCGGGCCGAAGAGGGTAACCGTAATACGGCGGCGTGTCGATGCGAACTGCCCAATGGCTCTTCGGCGGCTGCAACCCCGCCGTGCGGCAATCATCGAGCGTGGCGGGATCGAAGCTGCCGGCGCGCACACTTAGATTGAACTGCTCAACGGCGGTGGCGAGCGCCGCCGGATCGAGATTCAGCGCACCGGCCAAATCGTCGATCGACCCCGCTTCGACCGGCGGGAATACCGACGGCATGAAATGAGGCAATGCTTTCGAATCGACCATCGAGTAGGCAATCTGTCCGGCTTGCTCGGCGATGAGCTTGCCCCAGATCGCATAACGTTTGGGCCAGAAATCCTCGCCTTCGTCATAGAACCGCTTTCCTTCACTATTCACGACAATGCCGAAAGGCACGCTGTCGAGCCGGGTCACGATGCCGCCGTCGAATTTTGGCGCGCGCGCATCCAAGGCTACGGCATGGCAGCCGCGCGGATCGCCTACCGGCTTCGCCCCATGGCGCAGTAATTCTTTGAGCATTCGTCCCTGATTATTTGGCGTGCCCCGAATAATAAAATTTTCCGCTGCTTCGCCCCAATATTCCTTGAGCCAGGGGACGTTGGCTTCAAAACCTCCGGCGGCAAGAACGATGGCTTTGCTGCGGATCCGCTCGCATTTGCCATGATGCGCGGCCAGCGCCGAGACGAATTCACCATCGCGAATTTCGAGATCCTGGACTTCGGTTTCATAGCGGATCCCTACACCCAAGCCAGCCGCGGTGTGATAGTAGGCGTTGATCATCGCCTTGCCGCCGCCCAGCATGAAGAGATTGCTGCGCGCGAGATGGAGCGTGCCGCGGAGCGGCTTTTGCCAGCGCACGCCGTTGGCCGCCATCCAGTCGGCCAGTGTTTCGGACTCGCGAATCGTCAGACGGGCGAGACGCTCGTCGGTCGCGCCGCCGGTGACATCCGAGAGATCCTGCCAGAATTCGTCCTCGCCGTAGGCATCGGTGACGAACTCCGTCGCCGCTCGGTGCATGTAACGGATGTCACGAGTATGTCGGCTGTTGCCGCCACGGAAATCTTTCGTCGCGCTTTCGAGCACGAGCACGCTAGCCCCGGCGCGGCGCGCCGTAATGGCCGCGCAGAGCGCCGCATTACCGCCGCCGACGACCAGAACGTCGTATTGAGGAGCCGGATCAGTCATGGAAGCTATGCGATCCGCACGTCAGGCGTTTTTACCACGGAGACACG
>JBIOXP010000011.1:0-9447 GCA_044869705.1 Binatia bacterium
TCCTGGAGATCAGCTCGCGTAACGCAGCTTGGCGATAATCAGCAGCACCACGGCGATCAAAATTCCGTAAAGATAGCTGTTGATGTTGCCGGTTTGAATCCGGCGAAATTTATTGCCGATCGCGAAGGTCAGATTGGCGATGAGGTTGACGATACCGTCGATCACATACTGATCGAACAAACCTTCGAGCCACGCAATAAACCGGGTCAGCGTGGCGAGACCGTTGACGATACCGTCGATCACGTACTGATCGAACAATGAACCCAGCCGCGCCAGCAGCAAAGTGCCGTTGACAAAAATCACCTGGTAAACTTCATCCACGTAATACTTGTTATAAGACAATCGATAGAACAGGCCGCCAGCGAGAGAAGAAAAGCGCTCTGCAGCCAACGAATGGCGGTAGTACATAAGAAACGCCGCGCCAAATCCCGCCAGCGCCACGACGACGGACGCGATTGTGAGCATCAAGGCAGTTTCATGCGAGAGGGGCGCCGCCTCGACGTGACCATGGCCGAAGATAGGCTCCAGCCACTCCTCGAAGCGATGGTGCCCAAGAAAAGCCGGCAGACCGAGCATGCCCACCGGGAACGCTCCTAAGGCAAGGATCAACAGCGGCCAGGTCATGACGCGGGGCGATTCGTGCAGGTGGTGCTTGGCATGCTCGTCGCCGCGGAACTCACCATAGAACGTCATAAAAACCTGGCGCCACATGTAAAAGGCGGTGAGCCCGGCGCCGCATAATCCCGCGAGCCATAGTCCCATTCCACCGCGTGCGTATGCTTCCTCGAGGATACCGTCCTTAGAGAAGAACCCCGCCGTGCCCGGAAACCCCATGATGGCAAGAGTCGCCAGCAGATAAGTAATGAACGTGAGCGGCATGTGTTTTCTCAGACCGCCCATCTTGGTCATGTCCTGCTCTCCGCCTACGGCGTGAATAACGCTTCCGGCGCCAAGGAACAGGCATGCCTTGAAAAATGCATGCGTCACTAAATGAAAGACGCCCTGCGCGTAGGCGCCCACACCCATGCCCAAGAACATGTATCCGAGCTGGCTCACCGTAGAGTAGGCAAGCACCTTCTTAATGTCGTTCTGGGTAAGAGCAATGGTTGCGGCAAGAAGGGCCGTGCAGATTGCGATGACGGCCACCACATGCAGCGTCGCCGGCGCCATGGAAAATAGAAAGCCCAACCGCGCGATCATATAGACGCCAGCCGTCACCATGGTGGCCGCATGGATCAACGCGCTAACCGGAGTCGGGCCTGCCATGGCATCCGGCAACCACACATAAAGAGGAATCTGCGCTGACTTTCCAGTGGCGCCGACGAAAAGAAAAAGCGTCGCCAACGTAGCCACAGGCAGTCCCCAGATCATCTGACCCTGAAGCGTCGAAGCCCATTTCGCCATTTCGCGAAACGTCAACGTCCCATGACCCTGCGCGTCCAGCGTCCAGAAGAGTAGAAATATCCCTAACACGAAGCCGAAATCACCGACCCGGTTGACGATAAAAGCTTTGTTGCCCGCGCGCGCATTCGCATGATCGGTATACCAAAACCCGATCAACGCGTAGGAGCAAAGCCCCACGCCTTCCCAGCCCACAAACATGAGCAACATGCTGTCGCCCAAAACCAGAGTCAGCATCGCCGCGGTGAATAGGTTCAAGTAGGCAAAGAAGCGCCAAAACGCTTTGTCCTCGTGCATATAGCCCGTGGCATAAATGTGAATGAGTCCGCCGATGCCGGTGACGACAAGAATCATGACGGCGGACAGCGGATCGATCATGAAGGCCATATCGACATTGAGCGAGCCAAGCTGAATCCAAGGATAGAGGTTATCGATGAGAAAACGTTTTTCCGGCTCAACTCCGTTGAGGATCAGGAAGCTGTACAGCGCCAGCCCAAACGCGATCACTACCGGCCCACAGGCGAGAACGCTGATGGCGCTTTTGCCCATGCTCTTTTGGATTTTTGCCCCGAGCAGTCCATTAACGATCGCGCCGAGCAAGGGCAGAAAGACAATCCAGCGAATAAAATCTGTCTGTAGCGGATTTTCCAACTGCCTAACCCCTAACCCCGTTTTGGATTGCCGTTTTTGGATTTTGGATTGAAGATAACCCAGCAAACATCGCTAAATTTAGCTTATGCGCGCACAAGCAAACGAAAATCCAAAATCTAAAATCCAAAATTATTCCTTGAGCGTTTCCGCCGCTTCCACATCGATGGTGTGGAATAATTGAAAAATCGCCAGTACGATCGCCAAGCCTACGGCCGCTTCGGCGGCCGCGAGCATAATGACAAAAATTGCATAGATCTGGCCGTCGGCATTGCCGCTGCTGAAATGGGAGAAGGCGACGTAATTGATGTTGGCGCTGTTGAGAATCAGCTCCACGCCCATCAGCACGCTGATCGCGTTGCGCCGCGTGAGAACGGTGAATAACCCGAGGCAAAAAAGAATCGCGCCAATGATGAGGTACGAAGTTAGCTCATTGGGCGACATGGCTACTCTTTGATCTCCTTGCGCGACAGGACCACGGCGCCGATCATCGCGGCGAGCAGGACCAATGAAGCGAGCTCGAACGGTAGCAAGTAAGTGTACAGAAACGAATCGCCGATATTGGCGGTGGTCGCCGCATAGACCAACTCCTTGGTTTTAAC
The DNA here is from genome assembly GCA_044869705.1 of Binatia bacterium. Taxonomy (GTDB): domain Bacteria; phylum Desulfobacterota; class Binatia; order UBA9968; family UBA9968; genus DP-20. Next base: position 2,652 of record JBIOXP010000011.1, read on the forward strand.
CCAAGGCGTGACTCTGAGCGTCTCGATCAACAGATAAACGAGCACTCCGACGATGATCAGCGCGGGAATCCTGCCGGCGGCGCGATTAGTCACTTCGACATCGGTAATCCGGTGCGTCAACATGACCGCGAACAGAATCAGCACCAAAATGCCGCCGACGTAGATCAGCACCTGGACCGCCGCGACGAAATCAGCGCCAAGAAAGACATAGATCCCGGCGACGCCCATGAACGTCCCGAGCAGTGAGAACGCGGAGTAGATGATGTTGCGGGAGAATGCGACCATACCGGCGGAAATCACCGTAATGAGAGCGATTAGATAGAAAACCGCCGTCGATACACTCATAGATACCTGAGCTGTTGGGATCTCAGAAAACTAGCAGGTGTTCTGGCTCAATTACCGGAAGATCCGATTTAGATCAAGGGGGCTTGTGTGACGGAGACTTGTTGCCGCCCTCCACGCCTAGCTTTCCTCCGCTGCGGCTCCTCCTCCATCCGGCGTCGCGAATTCATCGAGATATTTCAATCCGATCTCGACTTTGGTCACCAGCTTGGGTTCTGTCTCTCCGCCCTTTTTTGGCTTGTAAAGATTCTGCTGTGTCGGCGCGAAATGCCGAACCAAACCGGCGGGATTATAGCTCGCGCCTTCGAATTCCTGAGAATGGCGGATTGCCCCCGTCGGGCACGCTTCGGAGCAAAGACCACAGTACATGCATTTGCAAACGTCGATGTCGAAATGCGTAAACTGCCTTTGCTTGGTTTCCTTGTTCATCTCGATGCCGATCGTGATGCAGGTGATCGGACAGTCGCGCTCGCAAGCCAAGCAGCCGGTACAGATGTCGAGATCCACCTCGAGAATGCCGCGGTAGCGGCGCGGCAACGTTTCCTGGATCGGAACGGGAATTTTGTCGGGATACTGAATCGTCATCGGTTTTCGAAACAGATGCGAAAAAGTGATCGACATCCCCTCGAAAGTCGATTTAATGGTATCCGAGATATCCTTGACGTAGCTGACAACACTCATAATGCCTCGATGATTTTCTAGATATGCGGCTTCAAATAAAGCTCCGGCTTGGCGTTACGGATTTGAAATACCACCCGCACCAGGAACACGATCATGACCGCGACGGCGAAGCCGAGCGTGGCTGCGCTGATGACCCGATGCAAATTTTCCGGCATGAACATAAAACCGATGGTGCCCAAAAGACAGACAAACGATAGCGGCACCATGTATTTCCAACAGAGCGTCATCAACTGATCGACGCGCACCCGCGGCAAGGTCGCGCGCACCCACATGGCAACGAACACCCACATATATGCCTTAACGAAGAAGGTTACGAACTCAGCAATCCCGAGCAGTAATGGGTTATTTTCGAAAATCGGCAGCGGCGGCACCTGCCATCCGCCCAGGAACAAGGTCGTCGCCACGGCACCGATCACATAGAGATTGCCCCACTCGGCAAAAAAGAAAAACAAAAAGCGCATGCCGCTGTACTCCGTCACGTACCCGGCGACGAGCTCTGATTCGGCTTCAGGAATGTCGAAGGGCGTACGATTGCCTTCCGCGAGCGCGGCGGTGAAATAGAGAAAAAACGCTGCGAAAATAAATGGATTATTGAACAAGAACCAATCCCATGGTGCCCAACCTTGCGCCCTGATGATGCCTTGCATGCTCATTGTGCCCGCGAGGAAAACCACATTGAGCAGCGCCAAGCCTGCGGGAATTTCGTAGCTCACGATTTGGGCCGCCGAGCGCATGCCGCCCAACAGCGACCACTTGTTGTTCGAGGACCATCCGGCCATCAGGATCCCGACCACGACGAGAGAGGTAACCGCCAAAATGTAAAGAATGCCGATGTTGAGATCCGCAACAATTAAACTGCCGCCGAAGGGAATCACGACGAACGTGCAAAGAAACCCCATGAATACGACATAGGGGGCGAGTGAAAACAGCTTGGCGTCCGCCGCCGCGGGAATTAGATCTTCTTTGAGGAGATTCTTGATTCCATCGGCAAGCCACTGCAGAACTCCCTGAGGACCAACTCGGTTCGGGCCGATGCGCGATTGCATCCGCGCCCACACCCGCCGCTCGAGCCAGCTGGTGACGCCGGCGAGCGGAGCGACGAACACGGAAAGCACAATGAGCGCGGTGAGCACCATCGCGATCGCATACACGACTTCCTTTGGTACGCCGGCGAAGGCACCCTCTTGAATCAGTTGATCGATAAAAGCTTGCATGATTGTTGGTGGATGCGCTAGCGGTCGATTTCCGGCGCATCGACATCGAGGCTGCCGATCAGCGCGATCAGATCCGCGACCATGATCCCCTTGCTCAATTTGTCGATAATACTCATGGCCGTATAGGAACCGGTGCGAATTCTCACACGATAGGGATATTCGCTGCCATCGCTGACGACGTAAAACCCCATGTCACCGCGCGGCGCTTCGACGCGCGCGTAACATTCGCCTGCCGGCGGCCTGAACTTCCGCGGCACTTTGGCGATCGCCGGACCCTTGGGCATCATGCTCAAGCACTGGCGCACGATTTTGCAGCTCTCCTGCATCTCACGGATGCGCACCCAGTAGCGGTCAAAGCTGTCGCCCAGCACGCCCACGTGCGCCGTTCCAGTCGGCACCTCGAATTCCAATTCAGGGTAAATCGAATACGGAATATCGCGTCGAATATCCCATTTCACCCCCGAGCCGCGCAGATTCGGCCCAACGAGATTATAGGAAAAAGCATCTTCCTTGCTCACCACCGCCACGCCGGCGAGGCGCTCGATGAAAATTTTGTTTCCCGAAAGCAGCCGATTGAACTCATCGACGATTGGTTCGAAGTGATCTAAAAATGCCTGGATCCTCGCGCAGGTCTCCGGAAGAATGTCGTAGCCGACGCCGCCGATGCGAATGTAATTATAGGTCAGACGCGCGCCGCAGATCTCCTCCATTAGATTGTTGATGGTTTCCCGTTCCCGCAGAGCATGGACAAACGGCGTCATCGCACCGATATCCTGGCCGAAAGTGCCGACCGAGATCAGATGGCTTGCGACCCGGTTGAGTTCGCAGGCGATCACCCGGCAGAATTCGCCGCGTCGTGTGACTTCGGTTCCGGCAAGCCGCTCCGCCGCCAGACAAAACGCCTGGTTCGCGAACATCGCGGCGAGATAATCGGCGCGGTCCGTGTACGGCACGTAGCCGTGATAGGTAACTTTCTCGCCGATTTTTTCAATCGAGCGATGCAGATAGCCGACGTCGGGAATCGCCTCGCTGATCACTTCGCCATCGGTCTTGACGACGAAGCGCAGCACTCCGTGCGTGCTCGGGTGCTGCGGCCCCACGCTGATGGTCATATCCTCGGTGTAGAAGCCGGTCTGTGCGGGTGCGAGATCGTTCATACGAACCTAGCGCAAAAGTTTTTCCACCAATGGCGCCCGTTGCGTGCTGATGCCGTCGTACTCTTCCTGCTCGACGTAGTCCTTGCGCAAGGGATAGCCGACCCAATCCTCGGGCAGCATGATCCGTCGCAGGTCGCTGTGGCCCTCAAAGATGACGCCGAATAGATCGTACACCTCTCGCTCGAACCAGTTCGCAACTTTCCACTCGTTTTCGAGGGTCGAAATTCTGGGATGGTCGCGCGGCAAATCGACTTTCAGCACAATCTGGTGATTGTGGCTGTACGAAAACAGATGATAAACCATCTGGATTATTTCTTGTTTAGGCCAATCCAGGGCTGTTAAGTCAGAGAGGACCTCGAAGCGAAATCCCGGCGCATTGCGCAGGAATCGACACACTTCGACGATCGCAGCGGGCTCGACGAAGAGATAAGGCTCGCGCACATCGGCTTTAAAGTCCCGGACTTTTCCCGCAAAGAGCTTTTCCAGCGAGGCGTATACTTCGTTTGCGTCCATGCCTACGCCGAAGGCTGCTCGTCAGCGACTTTGGCCGGCTTGACCAGCCAGCGTTCGCGCATCATTTTGTCCTGAATCCGCAACAAGCCTTCGGTCAGCGCCTCCGGGCGAGGCGGGCAGCCCGGAACATAAACGTCTACCGGAACAATCTTATCAACGCCCTTGCACACCGAGTACGCCAATTGAAACAGCCCGCCGCAGTTCGAACAGCTGCCCATGGAAATCACATATTTGGGGTCCGGCATCTGATCGTAGAGAAGTTTGGTCCGCTTGGCCATCTTATAAGTCAGCGTCCCTGCGACGATCATCAAATCGGACTGGCGAGGAGTCGCCCGCGGCACGGCCCCAAACCGGTCCAGATCGGCGCGCGGACCGCCGGTCTGCATCAATTCGATGGCGCAGCACGCCAAACCAAAGAGCATATACCACTGTGACGATGCCCGGCCCCAATTGAGAAGGTCATCGACTTTCGTCGTAAAAACCGTCTCCGGTAAAGAGTTTATCAGCGGTTTCATCGAGAATCTCCCGAACGGATCACGCTCTGACCTTTTTGATCCATTCCAAATCGCCCTTCACCCATGCGTAGACCAATCCGAGGAATAGAATGCCGATGAAGAGCAGAACTTCCAGCAGCGCGAAAACCCCGGCACCCCCCTCTACCCAGCGGCGAAATACCGTCGCGACTGGAAAGATAAAGGCGATTTCCACTTCAAAGATAATAAAAATCAAAGCAACCACGTAAAACCGGATATTGAAATTGACCCAGGCGCTACCCATGGCCGGTTCACCGCATTCATAGGTGGACAATTTTCGCGCTTGCGGATTTGCCGGACGGAGCAGCTTTCCGATCAGCAGATTGACGCCGACAAATCCAAGTCCTAATGCCGTAAAGACTAGGACATTAGCAAAATCAAATAACATCCAAAATTTCCGTATTTACACGGGAGAAAAGCTTCTTTACTTATAACCAAAAAATCAGCCACAAGCAAACGCGGCAGACCTCGATTGCGGCCTCGTAAGTTTGCGAAGATATTGTTTTTTGATTACAGTCGAGCTGTAACAAATCCTCGCGCCTGCCGGTATGATCGGATCGTTCAAAAGGCCTCAAGATAAAGCCAATCGAAGATTCGCGAAGCTTCGGGTTATCTTCTGGATGGCGGTAATTTTTTGGCTGGTCGACAACCCTGAAAGTCCGGTTCAGACCGAAGCACAACCCGCCTCTGCCCAAGTTCGAACTGCATATAGCGCTCTCTCGGCGGGTATTGGTACTCTTTGGCTGACCCAGGAACAAAATATCTTCAAAAAGCACGGCCTCGACTCGCGTCTGATCTATATCCGCGGCGGCACCACCGCAGTCCAGGCGCTGCTCGCCGGCGAGATCCAATTCGGTCATTTATCGCCGGCGCCGATGATGGCGGCATGGGCGCAGGGTGCCGATTTCGCTTGGATCGGCACCACGACGCATCAGATGGTCTTCACTCTTTTTGGCGATGCCAGCATCAGCAAAGGCGCCGACCTCAAAGGCAAAAAAATCGGCATTACCCGGCTTGGGTCCGCCAGCGATCTGGCGGTGCGTACTGCGCTCGAGCATTTTGGGCTAGGGCCCAAGGACGCAAGCCTCCTTTCAGTCGGTGGAATACCCGAAATCCTCGCGGCCTTGCGTGCGGGAGCCCTCAATGCGGGCATCCTTTCACCGCCGACTTCGACCGCGGCGCGCGATCTTGGGTATCGTGCCATTCTGCACATCCCTGATCTCGGCCGGGAGTTTACGTTTTCCGGGATTGCCGTAAAGCGATCGTTTCTGCAGAGCCAATCCGACGTCGCTCGTGCGTATATGGCGGCGCTCACTGAAGGCGCCAAAATCTACAAAGAAGATAACCGCGCGGCGCTGCGCGTTCTACGCAAGTACCTGCGCGCCGAGGACCGCATCCTGGAAAGCGGCTACAAAGAGTATGACAAAGCGATATCGAGTCCGCCTTATCCCGGCATAAAAGGACTGGAAGCCGTGCGCGAGAGCTTGCTCGATTCCACGCCGCAGCTGAACCAGATCGATCTCAGAAAATTCATCGACGATCGTTTCGTCAAATCAAACTGAGAGGTCACAGCGAAAATTCCGCGGCGGTCGCTCACGACTGCGCAACAATTTAATGACTGGTTTCGCGACGTGATCTTTGACCTTGAACCTACCCGGAGGGCCCATGCGAATCGAAACCGAACGCAAAGTGCGCCGCTGGCGCGAGCAACGCTGGCTCCTCGATCAGGTGATTCAGAGCCGCGGCATTGATTGGGATCAAGGACGCACGGGTAAAATACTCCGCAACTGCGGGCCGGGCGTGCAAAACGATCTTCAGGAAATCTGCGCGCGCATTCAGAAATTCGTCGATATCCCCCGCGAGTTCTCTCGCGCTGCGGCCCTGCGCGAAGCACAAGGGCGCACGGCGGAGGACGCCGGCAAATCTGCCGAAGCCGGCGAGCACTACTACATCGCTGCCTGTTTTTATACCAATGCGATGTGGGCGATTTACGAAGACAACAACGCGCAGCGCATGGAGTGGCAGGAACACAAGCGTGTCTGCTACGACAAGTTTATTCAACATGCCGGGCGACCCATCGAACGGATCGAACTACCCTACGAGGAGAAAAAAATCCATGCGATTCTGCATCTGCCGCCCAATCGGACCGGTGAAAGAGTTCCTTGTATTATGTACATTCCCGGGATGGACGGCGTCAAAGAAGACAATCCCGCGAGTGGCGACCCGTTTCTCGAACGCGGCTTTGCGGTGCTCGCCATCGATGGGCCGGGCCAGGGCGAGACTCGTGAAGGTGGTATTACCTGCGATGCCTCCAATTATGCCGAGGCCGGCAAGCTTGCTTGCGATTATCTAACGA
>JBIOXP010000012.1:0-13117 GCA_044869705.1 Binatia bacterium
ATAGGAATGACATCGCCGTAGCCTATCGAAAGCGCGGTGACAAAGCTGAAGTAGATCGCTGTCGCAAGTCCGCTGACGTCCGGATGCACTACCGAGCTGCCCGCCTGCAGCCCCCAACCCATTGCGATACCCGCTAGCCAATAGATCACGCCATAAATCAGAATCATACCGAGCCAAAAGCCAACCAGCCGCTCCAAAGGCCACTCGGCGAGAACCTCCAACCATGAAAGGTGACGGATAATTCTTTGTTGTCGGCTGGATCGAGTCTTTTGCAGTACGGCGGACGCCGCCGCGGACTCGATGGCCCCGCCATGATCTTTCCAATCCGCCAACCCGCCGATGTAGTGCCGTACGTCGGTGTAGCCTAATTTCTTTAGCAAGCCGACCGCCTGCTGACCGAGCGGTCAGGTCGGTGCGCCGCAGTAAACGATTATTTGGCGACTTAAATTCGCAATCAGTTGCCGTGCCCTCCCCTCGATCTCGGCAACGGGCAGATTGATCGCACCGGGAATGTGCGCCTCGAGATACGATTGCTTCGGCAAAACATCGAGCAGCATCAGCGAAGGATCTCTGAGCCGCGCCCTGAGCTCGTCGCGCGAGATGGTCCGGAGGGCGCTCGAAAACTCGGCGGATGTTGGCTTTGCCATGCTAGCCTGCTGGTATGATAAAAAAATCGGTTTTCTTTGGATGCTGCAAACTGGAAATAAGTTGCACTGATTTTGACTCTTTGCGGGCAATTAATTTAACTGCTTAAAACATCTATTATTTACTCGCTTGACGTTGCGACTTACTGCGGATGCGCATACTCCGATAGATTGATTTGCCCTCTGTTTTTGAATCGCTTCGGCGAAAGTTCAGCAGGTCGCCACTCGTCCACCATACCGGTCAATGTAGAGTTGGAGGTTCTCATGCGCACCGAACTCATCAGTATACCGACGCCGACGTACCCTTTAGATGCTGCCTACTACACACCGGAAGGGCCAAGCAAGGGTGCGATCATGTACTGCCACGGCAACCAGATGAACTTTTACGTCTGCGCCGCGCGTTTTCTCGCGCCCCATATCACTGCGATGGGGTATGACTTCATGCCGTTCAATCGCCGCGGGCACGACTCCGTCAGCACCTATGACAGCCGCGAATGCGTCGGCGGGGCCTATCAGACGGTCGCGGAAGGAATCGAAGACAATGAGATTGCAGCAAACTATCTGGCTGCCAGAGGATACCAAGCGCCGATTGTCATCGGCCACAGCAACGGCGGGGTTTTGGCCAGCGAACATGTCGCGCGCCACCCGGAAACACGAGCCCTGATCCTGCTGTCGGCCCACGCCGGAGGTAATCGCTTGAGTAAGCCGCCATCGGCGCGAAATTTTTCGCTCGCCGGCGATACCGCGGCGCTAAAAAGAGATGCGGAAGCGTTGGTGGCATCTGGCAAACCGCGTCAACTCATGCTCATTCCTGCGTGGTGGTGGGTGATTTCCGCGCGCACTTTTCTCGATCGCTTGACGAACGCGCCCGATCTTGTCGAAAACGCCAAGCGGATAACCTGTCCGGTGCTGTTCATTCGCGGCGATCGAGAGCCCAAAGAAAACTATCCGGCGGAGCGCTTCCGGGAGAACTGCGGCGGGCGCTGTCAAATAGTGATCGTGCCGGACTGCGATCATTTCTACGTCGGCGCTGAAGATCGCGTAGCCAAGATCGTCACCGACTGGCTCACTCAGACTGTAAACGAGTCATGACTGCCGACCGGGGCGCGAAATCAGCGTGCGGCTCTCGATCCTCAGCGTTTTTTGTAGAGATTATCGGTGAATCCGCTTTGATCCAGTTCCTTTACAAAGGTCATATCGACAAAATCTTCTGGCTTGGCGGTTCTTGCTTTGGCATCGCTCTCCGCTAGCGGTTCAATAATCGTCTTCAGTCCCTCGAGAGTCGGGTATTGTTTTGGCGGAAGCTTCTGGTCAGAGGCAATGTCTTCGTAAGTTTTTTCCAGGATCTGCTTATCTTGAGCGCCTAGGTACTTTACCAGCACCCGCTGCGCCGTCTCCTTGTCCGTTTTGATTCGGTGCACGGCTTCTATTTGCGCTCTAACATATCTTTGTACCAGGTCAGGATTTTCCCGAATGAATCTGCGGGTGGTCGCCACGCCGGTGCTCTGGCTCGGAAGACTCACATAAGCATGAGTATGTAAGCCCTTCTTTTCGCCGACGAAGCTGTCGGGCGCATTCAGCACAGCTGCGCGCACTCTGCCGGTCTCCGTCGCGACCAGTCGATCCGCGGCCACGCCGATTTGTACCATGGTGACATCCTTTCCAGGAGTAAGACCAAGCTTTTTAAGCGCGATGCGCGAGACAAAATCCGCTTGGCCGCCAAAGGTCGAAACGGCGATCGAACCACCTCTCAATTGTTCCGCGGTTTTGATATCAGCGCGGCTCATGAGCCAATAGTCGATGATCACGGCTCCGCTAGCAACGAAGACCGCATCCGATCCTCTGAGAGCCGCGTTGACGATCGGCGGTCCGGTCACCTGGCTGATCGGCGACTCTCTCGACACCATCGCCATGACAGCAGTCGTGCTGCCTTTAAAGAACACCAGCTGAACATCCAAACCATTCTTGTTGAATATCCCCGATTCTTTGGCGATCCACGCGGGAAGCTGTGCCGCGCTGAGGGCGCCATAGCCTACGGCCATCTTGGTAAGCTGCGCCGAAGCCATAGAACAGGAGAATAACAACCATAAGGTCGCCAACACCGTTCTCTTCATGTCCCCTCCGCTGGTGATTCCTCGATCAGCGCTGCGACAATCGAATCGCAACAACCCTCGTCTAATGGCTAATGCCTTTTAACCGCAAATTGCTCCTGGCCATCGAGGACTTCCATAGTGGAAAAACTTTCTCCGAAACAGCAATGCGGCCTTGTATCAATGTATCCAAACGCATGTCAATCAGACACTTTCAACGGTTGAACGATCTACACCATTGACCATCCTGCACTGGGAAGGCCCGCCAGGCCGCGATAACTATCGCTATCGACCCAACGTCTCGGCAGTGCTAGCCTTTTTACATAAGCAAATCACTGAAACGGAGTCTTGCCCATGAATTCGATCCGCTTTTCTGCCGCAGCCCTTTTCTTCTCGTTCATCGCTGGTGTCAGTTCGGCGGGCGCGCAAAGCGCGCCGACGATTTACGTTGGGCTCGTATCTGTTACACCGACGAATACCCCGGTCCTGTCCGCCGTTCAGGGCGGTTATTTCAAGAAATACGGACTGGACGTCAAGCCGCTGGTTATGTCCGGATCCTCCACTGCCCTTGCTGCGCTACTTTCCGAAGAGATGAGCTTCATTACGATCGCCGGCTCCGGCGTGATCAATGCTCACCTAGCCGGCCGCGATGCGGTAATGATCGCAGGCACCGTCAATTACGCGCCGTACGAAATGATCGTTTCGAAAGAAGTCAAAACTATAGAGGACCTGAAAGGAAAAAAGCTGGGTATCGCGCGCTTCGGCGGCTCGGCGGACTTTTTGGCTCGCTGGGCGCTCGAGAAGCATGGGCTGATGCCTGGAAAGGATGTCATCATCTTACAAACCGGCGGGAATCCGGAACGACTCGCTGCAGTTTCGCAGGGCGCAATTCAAGCGACCTTGCTCGAACAGTCTTTCGCCTACCGGGCGAAGAAAGCCGGTCTACACACGCTGATCGATTATTCGACCATCGGCCTCGATTATCAGCACAGCGGCATCGGTACAACGAAATCATTCGTCGAGAGACATCATGATCTCACGACCAATTTCTTGAAGGCCTTGATCGAAGGAATTCATCGCATGAAAACGGATCGCGACTTCGCGATGAAGGTCATTGAGCATCACTTGCGAACCAATGATTCAGAAAGCTTGAAGGTTGCTTACCAGTACAATGTTCCCACCGTTCCCGACGTTCCTTACGTGAACCTGAAAGGAATCAAATTTCTGCTCGACTATATTGGCGAAAACAACCCGAAGGCGAAAACGGCCCAACCCGAAGACATCGCCGACAACGAGCCGCTCAAAGAAATCGCCGCAAGTGGTTTTCTGAAAACGCTCGGAATCGGACACTTTTGATTGCGCCGCTGCGGCCCGGGTGAAATCTCTGCGGCGCGGAAAATTTTCCTGGCGGCAAGCCCAATGCTTGCGGGAAGGCATGCCGCAGCGTCGGCGTGTCCGAGCAGAGCCTGCAGCAAGATCTCTCGCGATCACGCCCTGGCTTGTCCTCTCGAACGGACGTGAGAGATCTTTCGCCTTCTGTGTGCGATTTATTTGAAAAGAGCTTTGGCCTATTGTTCACACGCCGGCCACTCTCGGAGCAATCGGCCGTAGCCGCTGATCGGAAATTTCAATCCCAGCTTTGAAACTACGTACCAGAGCATCGCGGGATTGCTCGCGATCACCGTTTCATTGAGCTCGGTTTCGATTCGCTCGAGACATTTGATCGGATCGAGCACGGCGCCTTGAAAATAAATCGCCTCGACTGTACCGATCCGGGTTAGGTTTTTCTTGGTCAGCTCGAAAACCTCGTCGGGGGTCATCCGTTTGGGCACGGAGAGCTCGGCGAAAGACTGCGGCGCGAGCGCTTTGACACCCGCCTTCTCGAGGTGATCCACGATCAACTCGTTCAAACGCGCGTCAAACGGTGTCAGCAACAATACGGTTTGGGCCGAGTAAGCCTGGAGAGCCGCCACACAGGCGTGCAGGGCCGTGGTGAAAGGAATGGCAAGAGCCTTCTTCAGGGCGTCGTAAAGTCCCGGGTTTAGGACTTCTGTCGGCGCGGCGGTGACAATCACTCCCTGCCAGTTCCGATTGGCGACAAAGTCGCTGATGCGCCGGACGATTGTTTCTTTTTTATCAGCGATCTCGTACAGCGATTTTCCGTAAAGCTCCAAGCCCTCGAAGTCGAGTTCGATTTGTTTCGGCACAATCGGAAGAAAACTATTGTAATGCGGCATTGAGCCCGCTCCGCCGCTGACAAAGCCGATGCGCAGTTTTGGTTGTTCCGCCATTTTTGCTGCCCTTCGATCTAGATTTCTGTGTATGTCGCCTGCACCCAAGCTATAGCACATTGTCATTTAGAGCCACCGGCGAGAAAACTTTCTTGCAGACCTCAAAATGAAAGATCTCTCGCTCCGCTCGAGATGACAAATATGAGCTGTTCGTCGAATTGCAACAGCCCCTCATGGAATAGGAAGCTACTTCTTTTTGGTCTTGTAATCGTCGATCGCCTTTTTCAAATCCTCGTATTCTTCGCATTTGCCGAACCGGGGGCACGCGCTCTTCAGCGCTGCGAGTTGCTTATCGGCATTGTCCGGCTGATTCATTTCGAGATAGAGCTCGCCAAGATACTCGTGCGCGCTGCGATGATTCGAGTCGATTTTGAGCGCGGTTTGGTAATGCTCCATGGATTTATCGAAGGTGCCGAGTTTTCGGTAACTGTAACCGAGCATACTGTGCGCGTCAGCGTTCTTGGGCTCCTCTTGAACGGCTTTTGTCAAATAGCCGACGGCGCCTTTGTAGTCTTTAGCCTCAATCGCTTTGCGTCCCGCTGTAATATTTGAATTCTCTTTCGCCTTGGGCTCGGGCAAATCGGCAAACACGCGCGATGCCTGAAACGCAAAAATCAACACCAGGACAGCAATGACTTGAAAATGTCTCATGGTCAGTTCTCCTCCCAATCAATTCGGCCGGATTCTATGCAGGCACTCGTCGCTGACGCAATACTCGGCAAACCTAAAACGCCGCGTACGTTTATACACGATTACTGAAGCCCGCGTTTTTACTTTCCTTTTTGGTTTCAACGCAGATTGTTTATTGCGCTGTATCGTGCATCAACAAGAGCGATTGCTTGATAATGGCGTTTACACCAAACGAGAATCTGCGCTCTAATCTTTAGACCGACGTGAGGTTAGGATTATTCCTTTTTAATATGGTTGCACGAATAGGAGTTCGTCGGAAATAGACCACAACCCCGGTCATCATCTTTCTTTCCAAGCGAAAATATCAGGTTCGACAATCTCGCGGTTTCCTGTGATGGCAATCTGTCGAATGCGATCACAGGTAGCATAGATAATCTGTTCTGCCCTATCCGTCTTGCCTCGGGGAACTGCGAAGGTAAAGAACCTCTCGTCAACAGCCTTGTTTTCAGCATCCAAAACACGCGCCTCAATCCAAGGGTTTGCGTCAAAATTACGGTTGTTGGCTAGGGTGAATCTAACAGAACACCACTCGTTCGAGGGCAGTTGCTTTGTTTCCTTCGATACAGCGATCTTGTATTTGCGTGCTTCGCCCGCACCAACGGCACAGCCACAGAGATTCACCGCCATAAGAAGCGCTATCCAGCCAATTTTTTTCATGCTGTACCTCCGGTCCGACTATCTTTTGTTTAGCTCCGTCTTGACTTCCCGCAGCAGCGAAAGATCCACCAGCCGGTCCAGCGGTACTTCGGCGGTGATACCCGACTCCTGCTTGATTTTCTCGAGAATCGTCTTCAGCACCGGTTCTTCGATGTCACCGTCCGTATTGACGATCTGTTTGAGAATTCGATGGTGTCGGTCGCGATTTTCGGCTCGAGCGCGAAATCTCGGTGTAAATAAGCCACCGCCTCTCCTTCATTTTTGACGATGCTCTCCATACTTCGCAGGGTCGCCCGGATCATTGCGCGCGCTTGCTCGCGCCGGTCGTGAAGATATTGAAGGCGCGCCACCAAGCCTCCCTGCAAATCGCGCACGTCAAACGTATTTCCGAAATCAGGGTAACCCGCCAGAGTAGCCATCGATGTGTAAGGCGGCGTCACGATCGCGGCATCCACCGCTTTGCCGAGCAGAGCCGTATAGCTGTTCGGAGTGGTGTTGGTGGAAATGTACGTCACCTTCTCATTACCCAGTCTCTTCATGACCGTGATTGCCGCGTAATGCGCCAGTGAGCCGATCCCGCTCACAGCGACATTCCGAATCCGCGCCGGCGTCATGCCCGGCTGGCCAACCAGGCTGAAGCTCAGTCGGGTTTGAATGAACGTAATCGTCCGCAGCGGAGCGCCCTTCAACGCCGCACGGAAGGACAATCCGCCGGCAGCCGTATATTCAAGATCGCCGGCCAAGAGCGCCGTCACGCCCAATGGCGGACGCATCACGATGATCTCGAGATCGATCCCTTCTTTGGCGAATATTCCCTGAGTTTTGCCGAAATAATACGGTACAAAAGTGAGCGACTTCGCGGGAACAGTCAGCCGAACTTTTTCAAGCGGCTTGGACTGTGCGTAGAGCCCTTGCGCTGCGCCGGGAAACAGAACAAACCATGCTAAAATTTGCAGGATCGTTCTTTTCATTTCGTTACTCCTCTCCCGACCTCTTCCCCTTCGCCAAACTCTTAGCGATTGTCATGTCGAGTCCCAGGGGCAAGAAATCTTTCTTCCTCGCTGGCTGACAATGCAAGATCTCTCGCTCTGCTCGAGATGACACTATGACCCGTTCGCCTTTCGACGGACTATGCAGTCGTCGGCTTCTGGCGCCACGGCGAACAGCGCGGCTTGTCTGGGCGGACACACAGGGTCCGCCGTTACGTTGTTGCTTCGTTCGCTCGCTTTCCCATCAAGCTGGCGCCGAATTTCGCCGTCACCCGTTTCTTTAAGTCTTCGCTAGCGCCGGAGACTTTGGGAAAATCGCTCAGCCATTCATACGGCTTGCACGCGTCGATAATGCCGCGCGACTGAAAGCCACGCTCGCTCGGCGGAATGATCGGATCGATGGGGTTGCTCCAGCAGCGCCTGAGAATGTCGATGTCTTTCGCAGGGTCCGTGCGCGTGCAGAGCGCCCACAGTAACTCATTGCTATCCCAAATATCGATATCGTCGTCGACCACCACGATGTAACGGGTTAGCAGCGCGGCCGCGCGACACTGCGATGCGATCAGCGCCGCCTGTCGCGCATGTCCGGGATAGCGCTGCTTGATCGCCACGACCACGAGCATGCGCGTCTGGTAATACGCGACACCGCGTATATCCGGTACGCCCGCTTTATCGAGATAATGCCAGATATACGCGGCGCGAATCAGATTATTCTCCGCTCCCGCCGCGGGTTTGAACGGCGGCGCGCCGGTAATGATCGGATCGTTGCGATACATGAGCCGCTTAACTTTGAGCATGGGTTCGGAGCGCAAGCCGCCCGCATAGTAGCCGGTGAACTCACCGAACGGCCCTTCAGGGATTTTGGTTCCCGGAATAACCTCGCCTTCAATGGCCACCTCGGAATAAGCTGGAATCGGCAGGCCGGTGTGCTTGCCCAAGATGACTTCGTACGCTTCGCCGCGGATCCCGCCGGCATAGTCGTATTCCGACTGTCCCGCGGGAATTTCCATCTGGCCGAAAAACCACAATAATGGATCGGGACCGAAGCTGATCGCCACCGGAAACGGCTTGCCGCGATCGAAATACTTTTGCCGATGAATATTGCCGTGATGCCCAGGTGAGATATAGAGCGCCAAGGTGTCGCGATCGTGAATCATCACGCGATAACAGCCCAGATTGATCCATCCCTCGTCGGGGTCGCGACTGATCGTGATATCGAGAGAACCGAGATAGCGGCCGCCGTCGCCTTCATGCCAATGCGGCGCCGGCAATGACAACAGATCGATGTCGGCGCCTTCGAAAATATTTTCCAGCAAAGGTCCGGAGCCGACAGCCCGGGGCGGAATGAGTCGCGGATTGTACAGACGTTTTTTCCACGCCTCGATGAACTGATCACGGCTATAGTCGAGCGGCAAATGGTTCGTCAGGCATTGGCGCTTGAGAGTCGGGTTATGAATTCCGGTGAGCACACGGCGCCCGGCCGGATAATCTTTGATCTTGTCGAAGAGCACTGCCGGCGGCGGATCCAATTGTGAAGCGACTTCGGCGGTTGCGCCGATTTCCTGATTCCAGTCAGCCCCCTCGATAACGCGGAGTTCGCCGAACGAGTCCACGCGTTCTAGCCAACCGCGCAAGTCACGATAGTGCATTGCCGAACCTCCAGTGCGCGGATCTTAGAACGGAGAGCCGGGTGTTACAAACGTCGCTGGCGCATTTTCCGCGGCACAAATCTATTGTATATATTGCAGCACCGTCTCGGCGGCCGAACTATCCTGTCAGGGAGGTAAGTACGATGTCACTTAGCGATCTCTCCAGAAGCGTCGGGCTCGCGCTGGCGATTCTCATCGCGGCTTGCGCGCCAAATCAAATGGAACGATCCGAAATGGCATACGCGCCCGGCACCGGACCGGTTGACAAGCTTTCCCTGCCGGCGCCGTTTAGCACTCCGTCCGTGCGCAATACTTCGAAAGTAGTCGGCTGGCCAAAAGGTAAGATGCCGACTCCGGCGCCGGGGTTCGAGGTGAGCTTATTTGCCGAGAACCTCGACAACCCACGCCAAGCCTATGTCTTACCCAACGGCGATATTTTGATCGTCGAGGCGACGCGCGAGTGGATCGGTCGCGCGGATCGGCCGGAAAAATCAGCTAATCGAATCACGCTTGTTCGCGATAGCAATGGCGACGGCAAACCTGACCTGCGCGAGACATTTCTCACCGGGTTGAATATGCCGCACGGCATGATCGCATTGGGAAACTGGTTTTATGTGGGCAACACCAACGGCGTCGTTCGTTATCCCTACCGCGCCGGTCAGACTAAAATCGAAGGAAAAGGCGAAAAAGTTTTCGACCTTCCGACCGACGGCCACTACACCCGCAATCTGCTCGCCGATCCGGCGGGAAAGAAGATTTACATTGCCGTCGGGTCCGCATCGAACGTGGACGAAGAGAACACTTGGGAAAAAGATCAGCGCCGCGCGGGGATTTTGCAGATCAATCCCGACGGCAGCGGTATGCGGATCTTTGCCAACGGCTTGCGCAACCCAGTCGGAATGGACTGGGAACCGCAAACAAAAACCCTCTGGACGGTCGTGAACGAGCGCGATCTGCTCGGTGACGACCTCGTCCCGGATTATCTGACCAGCGTGAAAGAGGGAGGTTTTTACGGTTGGCCCTTTTCGTATTTCGGTCAGATCGAGGATCCGCGTAAGAAAGGCCAGCGCCCCGATCTGGTCGCCAAAGCGATCAAGCCCGACTATGCTTTGGGATCGCATGTTGCGGCGCTCGGTCTGGCTTTTTACAACGGCAAAACATTTCCCGAACGATACCGTGGTGGCGCGTTTATCGGGATGCACGGATCCTGGAATCGTTCCAAGATGGTCGGCTTTAAAGTCGCGTTCGTACCGTTTGCGAACGGTAAACCTGCCGGCCCGATGGAGGACATCCTGACCGGCTTTATTGCCGACGAGTCGAAGTTCGAAGCTCATGGCCGCCCCGTCGGCGTCACCGTCGCACCCGACGGTTCTCTTCTGGTGGCCGACGATAGCGGCGGCAAAATCTGGCGCGTCACCGCCAAAAAGTGAAGGCAGCATAGCTTTGAAAAATAAGGTGATAGGGAGTGTCATTCCGGGCCGAAGGCGAGGAATCTTTCCGGTCATTTTCAAACAACTTACTTTTATAGATGCTTCGCGTCTCTCTGCCTTCATGGTGAATAGCCGGTTTTTAAAATGAGTGATCGTCATCTTGTCTTGGCTCTCTCGCTTTGTGCTTCATTGCTTTGGTGGCTTTCGATCGACGCTGTCGGGCAAAATAGTTCTCATGTGGTCGAAACCGGGCCGTCGGAAAATTTGATCCTGCCGCCACCGAACGCGACGCGCGCGGTGGCCAATCCTTCGACTGTGCTGCCATGGCCCAAGGGGCAGACGCCCATGGCACCCGCCGGTTTCGAAGTCACTCTGTTCGCGGATGACCTGGACAATCCGCGCATGATTTACGTGCTACCGAACAGCGACGTCTTGGTAATGGAATCGGTGCCGGAGCAATCGCAAAGCCGGATAGTTTTGCTGCGCGACAGCGCTAAACGGGGCCGACCCGATCTGCGCCAAAGCTTTCTCCGCCGGTTGAACATGGCTTTCGGCATGACATTGATCGGCAATCGTTTCTACGTCGGCAACACGGACGGCATCGTCGTTTTGCCCTATACCGCCGGCGAGACCCGTCTCCAAAGACGGCCGGAAAAAATCCTCGACCTACCCAGCGGCGGCCATTACACGAGGAATTTGCTCGCCGATGCGGCGGGCAAAAAGATTTACGTCGCCGTCGGCTCGGCCACCAACGTCGATGAACAACGGATTGACGAAAAGGATCCCCGCCGAGCAGCGATTCTACAGGTCAATCCGGACGGTACCGGCATGCGCGTATTCGCGAGCGGCATGCGCAACCCCGTGGGAATGGATTGGGAGATCAAAAGCAATCGTTTGTGGACGGTCGTCAACGAGCGTGACATGCTCGGTGATGAGCTCGTGCCCGATTATCTCACCAGCGTGCGGGATGGCGCTTTTTATGGCTGGCCCTATTCTTATTTTGGTCAGAACGAAGATCCGCGGAAAAAGGGACAACGCCCGGATCTCGTAGCCAAGGCGATAAAGCCGGATTACGCTTTGGGCTCCCACGTCGCCCCGCTGGGCCTCACGTTTTACAACGGCAAGAGTTTCCCGCAGCACTATCATGGCGGCGCCTTTATCGGCATGCATGGTTCTTGGAATCGCTCCAACTTGGTTGGCTACAAAGTAGCCTTCGTGCGCTTCGAGAACGGCAGACCTAATGGCGCGCTCGAAGATTT
The DNA here is from genome assembly GCA_044869705.1 of Binatia bacterium. Lineage (GTDB taxonomy): Bacteria > Desulfobacterota > Binatia > UBA9968 > UBA9968 > DP-20. The sequence goes on from JBIOXP010000012.1 coordinate 11,700, forward strand.
TCTCACGGGCTTTATTGTCAACCCAAAAAATCGGGAGGTGTACGGGCGACCCGTCGGCGTAGCCGTTTGGACGGATGGCTCGTTATTGGTAGCCGACGATGCCGCCGGGAAGATCTGGCGGGTCAGCGCGCGAAACTGACCCTCTCCCGGCTCCAAGCCGGGAGGTTCATCAACACCTCGACTAGAAGTCGACCTTTCATCCTAAACACCCGGCTCGCACGTGGAGAGGGTCATCCTGAGCCCAAGCGAAGGATCTCGACCCCAAGAAAGAGAGATTCTTCGGCACGTCCACAATAACAAACCGTGCTTCGCCTGGAAGGCGAGGGATTTCGACCATCGCGGAGAAAAACACTAAAAGTCTTCGGCCGTTCGACTGTCGATCACGCGAACCAAATCACCAGCCTTCCTTCGGAGAAGCCGTCATGCGGGCCCCTAAAGTCGCCCGACTTCCAACAATTGACCCGAAACGTAATCGGAATCCGAGCTCGCGAAAAAGAGGAATGCCGGCGCAATCGCCTCGGGCGATATGAATTCGCGCTCGCGCCGACTGATGCCGAGTTGCTCGCGCCGAAATTTGGTCAATGTCTCGGTCATACGCGTGTCGGCCGTGGGTGAAATGCAGTTGACCTGGATATTGTAGGTTTTCAACTCGTTCGCCGCATTCCGAGTAAACGCGATAATCCCGCCCTTGGCGGCGGCATAGTCGGCGACGCCATAGGAGCCCCGTAAGGCCGAAGGCGCCGCCAGATTGATGATTTTGCCCTTTCGTTGCTGCTTCATGAACGGCACCACCGCCTGAGTGCAGTTGAACGTCCCTTTCAAGTGCACGGCCAGTGTTTCGTCCCAACGCTCTTCGGAGATGTTTTCTAAAGGCGCGATGCGCAGAATGCCGGCATTATTGACGAGAATATCGATCCGACCCCACCGCGCCACGATCGCTTGCACCCAACCGTCGACATCGGCGCGACGCGCGACATTGGCAATGGTCGCCAGCACATCCGCGCCCGCTGCAGCGATCTCGCGCTGAGCCTGGTCGAGCGCAGAGCGATCGGCAACGGCAGAGATCGCCACGCGCGCTCCCTCGCGCGCGAAGCAAAGCGCGACCGCGCGACCGATACCTCGGCTCGCGCCTGTCACAATCGCAACTTGACCCTTGAGTCGATCCATCGTTGCTTCTTAGCCCGCGCAATCCAGTTCTGCAACGATTATTGGTCAAACCGGAAAAAGACCTCTTGGCCTGAGCCATCGAATCGAGCTCGAGGTGGCAGATCTCATCTTTTTGTCATTCCGAGCAAAGCCGGGACTCTTACCGATTTCGAATTTGAAATCACAGAAACTTTCTAATGGACGAAATTGAAATGAGCATGCTAATTTAGCGACACGCACGCACAGCTTGCCGCTACTCCTCATCGAGCGAG
>JBIOXP010000013.1:0-5218 GCA_044869705.1 Binatia bacterium
TCCGCATGCGCCATGACGCCGTCATGCTCTTCGAGATCAGCTTCGGCATGCATGCGGAAATAGACGATCTTTTCTTCCGGGATTTGGTAATTTTTGCGCAGCGCGCCGCCGAAGAACTTCGCCCAGTGACCGACGGCTTCCTCGACGCAGAACGAGGCCCACCATTCCACCATGGTCCCTTCGTAAAGCACACCGCGGTAATACTCGAGAAAAGCCCGGCACTCCGGCAGCATTTCATAATCGATCATTTCCTCGTTCGTCAGTCCAAAGTTACGGCCCTGTTCGAGAACGATCTGAATATGGCCGGGCGGTTTGGGGTGAATCATCTCGTCGGCGACATGGTTGGCGAAATGTTTCTGCAGCTCGGGATGGCGCTTGAAAAACGGCAGGTGGCGCTGATAGGCGACGCCATGAAAATTGTTGATTTCGGCAACAAAGCCGTACCAGTTCTGCCAGAAGACTTTGATCGCTTCCATCGGCAAGCTGCCATTCGCCATGTCGCTATGAAATCGCCCTTTGATGAGCCAGCGATCGGCAATTTCGGCCAAATATTTTTTCAAATCGGCGATGACCGCGTCGGCTTCCTGCGCTGCGACTCGCTTACCCGAAAAATCCTGTTTTCCAAGTCCCATAGATTCTCCTAGTATTTTCTTGCTTCTGACGTTTGATTTACCCTAAAAGAGGGCACCGGGATTTAAAATATTGTTGGGATCGACCAGTTGCTTGATCTCTTTGATGACGTCGTAGAGGTTGCCCAGCCTGCCATAAGGCAGCGGACCCTTTGTGCTCAATGTCGGCGCGGTCCAGACAACACCTCGCTCGTTGCTGAATTGCTGCACCATTCCCATCCACTTCCGGAGCTTGGCGACATCTTGATCATCGTACGGATTGTAGAACACGAAGTACTCTTCTTTGATGGCGAAATCACGTGTCACATAGCTGTCGTGCTGCGGTGAATGCTCGGCGTCCCAAAGGCCGCACTCACGCTTGGCTGCCTCGTCGAGATCGTACATCTCCTGGAGAAAGGTCAGCGGATACATCTTGGAAGTGACCGCGAACATGCCGCTGTGGCGCACGACCGAGCCGCACCAGCCGTCGGGGCCCATCACATGCCAATCCGGCCAGCCGTGCAGCCCCTGTTCCTGTGCTTTGGCGCCCATCGCTTTCTCCGCGATTTCCGGAACATCGACCGCGCCGGCATCACGATAGATTTGCCGCATCCGTTTCTCTTTATATTGCAGTTCATCGCTTGCGCGCGCCATCAGCATGGTCTTTAAAAAAAACCAGCCGTCGTCGGGAACTTTGCGCTTGTCGTAAAGCCCCTCTTCCATCGGCCAATGATACTGCCAGCGATCGGTAAAGTGGATATCGTAAACAATTTCGCCTTTCACGAGTTGTATCAGCGCATCCTGAGCGTTTTTCAGCTGATCGCGGCGAAACGAATAGCAGTAATCGTGCAGCCACTCGCGCTTGCCTTCGATCGCACGCAAGCAGACTTTGCTGATGATGCCCATCGAGCCGGCGGCGAGCGTGAAAAGGCCTAGCAGATCCGGCAGATGAATCCATTTTTGAAACGGTCCAAAAACGGTCCCCTGATTGGCCAGCGCGCCGAGTCGAATGGTCTCACCGTTGGCGAGGATCACTTCGAGACCGAGCACCATGTCGGCGATCCAGCCGTAGCGGGTCATGCCGTAGCCGATCCCGCCCTTATTGATCATCGCTCCGACCACCACTGCCGGTCCGTAAGTTCCGAAATTCGGCAGCATCAGACCCTGTTTTCTGAGCGCGCCATGGATCGCGTAAACGCTCGCGCCGCCCTCGGCGACGACGTACTGCATGGTTGGGTTCACTTCCAAGATTTTATCCATGCCGAGCATATCGAGGAGCAGCCCGCCTTTCAGAGGCGAGCTGATGCCCATGCCGACGCCGCCCTTGGCGACGATGGGAATCTTATGCTGGTTGGCAAAACGCAAAATCTCGGCAACCTTATGCTGGCCCGCGCGGTCGGATTCGATCCGCACGATGACATCCGGCAGCGCACGGTACGCGCCGTAAGCGAGCGAATGCTGGTAATTAACTTTGTCGATCGGATTGGTGGAAACGCAGCGGGCGCCGACGATCTCGGTCAAACCGCCAACAATCTCGTCCAGCGACAGCATGGGATTGGAGAGGAGCAGGTCAGAGCGAGGGTGACCTGTTAAAGGTTAATTCTGATTTTCTTTAAAGCTGCAAATGACTGCCGCCGCTAACTAAAATATGACTGCCGGTGAGCATCGCGGCTTCATCTCCGGCGAGAAAGGCAACCGCGCCCGCGACATCTTCCGGGTAGAGGTGTTTTTTTAGCGGCCGCGTCTCTTTGACCCGCTCTCTATACGACTCAGGCATAATCAGAGACGCATCCGTCAAGGTAAATGCCGGCGTGACTACGTTCACCGTTATTCCAAGTGGCCCCAGCTCGATCGCCATCGTATCGGCCATCGATTCGAGCGCGGACTTTGCGGCCGCGTATGCCCCCATTCTGGGCAGGGGCTGTTGCGCCAGCCGCGAGCTAACGACAATGATCCGGCCGGCTTTTTTTTCTCTCATTTTGGGCAAGCACGCGCCTACACAATGAAAAAAAGCCGAAACCTCGTGCTCCAGGGCGCGATGGAAATCGTGCCACGTAAGCTCGTGCAGAGAACCCACCTGGAACGCAAAGTAAGCGTTGTTGACCAGAATATCGATGGCGCCAAGCTCGCGTTCTGCCGCTTGCACCATCCGTTCGATTTCCTCGCCTCGGGTCACATCGGCTTGAAAAATGGCGCCGCGCGCGCCGCACGCTTTTACCTGAGCGAGAACTCTTTCGGCCGCGGCTTGGTTTTCATGATAATTCACCACTACCGCCGCGCCGCCTCGCGCTAGACGAATCGCTACGGCCGCGCCGATCCCACGGCTGGCGCCGGTCACCAGAGCGATCTTCCCGTTCAGCGCTGCAGTGTTTGACCGATCCGCCACAGTCACGCGATTGGCTCAGATCGCGACCGCGTCCTCCGACGCGCCTTTCTCGTACTTTGCGGCGTTGTTTTTGAACGACAGAAATTTCATCTTCACGTAAGGCGAGCTATAACCGTTCAAGATTCGATCGATCCGGCCGGGTTTGCTGTAAAACGATTGAAAGGCCCAGCCCGTCAGCTCGCCGAGTTGTTGGCGGCTTAGATATTTGGTCGGCATCACGCAGTGTTCGAGGTCATAAAGACTAAGATTGTCGATTTCGATCAGACTTTCCTTCACGGCCTTCTTGTAAATCGGCGAGCCGGGAATTGGGTTGAGCAGCTGAATCATCACGATGTCCGGATCGATCTCGTCCACGGCTTTGGCGCGCTGGCGAACCTTCGTTTCATCGTCCTCCCAGAACCCGTTTAGATAAGTCGAGATGGTTGAAATATCGTTTTTTCGCAGGAACTGGATCAGCTCCTTCAGCTCTTTCACGCCGACTTTCATGTTTCCTTTGCGCGCCTCGGCGATCTCCTCGTCGGTGCCGCCGTCGATGCCGATCAGCACCTGATAGAGCCCGACTTTGCGCAAGCGCGGGATCAGGTCTGCATCGCGGATCAAATTCTGCGCGCGGCTCAGGCAGAACCAGCTCATGTCGAGCTTTTTTTCTTCCAGCGCCTCGACCAAATCGACCATTTTCTGACGATCAGAGTTGAAATCATCGTCCATAAAGGTCAGCGCCTTGACGCCATAAGTTTTACTGAGCAGCTCCATCTCCTCCGCCACCGCTCGTCCGCCGCGCGTCCGGTGCGAGCTGAAATCGCGCGGGTTGCGCGGATCGACGAGCCACCATTCATAACAAAAGTGGCAAGCGCCTTCGCAACCCCGCGAGGTTACCGCCTCATTGTAGTTGGGAATCACCGAGTAACCATAGTATCGGTCCATCGGAAACAGATCGTACGCGGGCATCGGCAATTCGTCGAGATCGCTGATCACCGGCCGCGCCGGATTGAGCACGACCTCGTCTCGGTTGCGCCAAGCGAGCCCGCGGATGCCGGCAAAGTTCGGCACCGGTTTCTTGAGCTCTTCGAGAAGTTCCCAGAGCGGATATTCGTTATCTCCAAACACGCCAACGATAGCGAAATCGACTTGCGGGTTCTCGGTCATGATCTTCTGCGGCACCGCGGTGTACATCAAGCCGCCGCCAACGGTAATCGTTTGCGGCCGCGATCGCTTGATCAACTTCATTGCCGCGTGAAACCGATTGAGCTGTGCCGCTCCACCGGCCGCCGCAATCATCGCGCCGAAGAAAACCACGTCCGGGCGGCGCTCTTCGATCGCTTCGATCATTTGCTCGTCTTCCAGGCCAAGCGCGCGGCAATCGAGCACCGCCACATCCGCAGCTTTCTTCTCACGAAGAAACGCCGCGACTTGCGCATATAATGGATTCACAGCCAGATGACGCTCGCCCCAGGGTGCCCAGTTGCCCATGGGTGGTGTCACAAACAGGAGCTGCATGAGATCTCCTAGTCGTATTAAGAGTACTCCGAACAAAAATAGTTAATACATTAATAATTGTCAAGTTTAGGCAGCGGATCGGCGGCGAAAATTCACAACTAAAAAGTTTCTGTGAAAGCTACTTGAAATGAGTTGACAACCCTGTAGCCTTTTGGTAGTGGTTCGCAGGCTGGCATCCTAAACGGATCGTTTTAACCGGTTTCACAGGGAGGGTCATTTATGGCTCAAGCTGCTCAAGAAGAACAACTCTTAGATATCCGCGTCGCGGAAGCGTCCGCCGCGTACAAATTCTACCTCAATCAAGAGCGCAAGATACTCGGTACAATCGCTGTCTTCATATTTCTGACGGTCTGGGAACTGTGCGGCAACACGTTCCAGCTGATCAACCCGATGTTCATGAGTGCGCCCTCATTGATCGTGAAAGCGGCCTGGCAAATGTTCGCATCGGGAGAGATATGGAACGACCTCTATGTGAGCGGCATCGAGTTCTTCTGGGGCTATATCCTCTCGATCGTCGTCGCCATTCCCTTCGGCATAGCCATAGGCTGGTATAAAAAATTCGCCTATGTTTGTGACCCGTTCGTGAATGCGATGAATGCCACGCCCCGCGTCGCCTTGCTGCCCCTGGTCATCATCTGGCTTGGTATTGGAATCCTGTCAAAAGTCGGCATCATTTTTTTGGGTGCCGTATTCCCACTATTGATCAATACCCGCGATGGAGTTAAGA
>JBIOXP010000014.1:0-12368 GCA_044869705.1 Binatia bacterium
AAGCTGATTGCAGCCTGGGGAGACGAGAAATCTCCAAAAATTTTTGCGGCCGTCATCAAACCCTGGGCTGACTTGACCCGAGAATTTCGCGCCGAGGGCTTCTACGAACGTTTTGCCGCGAAAGGCCGAGTGGAGCGCGTCCGGCGCATCCATACCAAGCTCGGTCAGAACTTAAATCGGTCGCTGTAGTGAGCGCATTCGGGCAGTGCTACAGCGCCTTTCTTTAGCCTGAGACGGCCGCCGGCGGGGAGGCAAAATGGGGTTGTGATCGAGTCGTAAGAGTAAAAGCCCGGCCGGAGCTATTCCGGTCGGGCTTTTGGTATCTGTGGTGATCAGATCTCGGATTTTGCTACCAGTCCGCGAGCACCCCCATATCCTGTCCGCCGCCGTGTTGAAAGATCACCCGCTTGCCGGTCTTGTCATCGATCTCGTTTCGCTGCCCGCCGGCCTTTGCCACGTCTTCGGCAGTCGCCTTATGGCTGTTGCCGAGCAAAACCATCGGCTCATCGAAGGGATTGGAGCCTTCGTAGAATTCGTGGGCGGGAATGCTGATGATTTGTCCTTGAGACAACTCGTGCGTTTCATTCAAGCCTTTCATGACCCCGCGGCCCGTGAGCACATAATAGGTCCGGTCCGACGGGTGACTATGCATGCGCTGCACGTCGCCGGGAGGAAAGATCAACACCCAAGTTTCCAAATTCTCGCGCCGGAAGAGATCGATGCGGCGCTGGCCTTTTTTTCTCTGATTGGCGATGCCACTGGTATCCTTGACTTCCATATTGACCTCCGTGCGATCTGAGTCCTGTCCGAGACGATTTTGACTCTATTCTCTGCTAACGTGAATTGTCAATCAGAGTTTGTTTGGGCGAACTGCGTAGTATAAAAATGCTGCTTATCACTACGCGATCTCCGATGGAGGCAGAGCTATGAACGCAGCGCATCTCGCTGTTATGTACGGCCACCTAGAGGGCGCGGGCGGCGATTTTGCCCGCGACCCCACGGGATATTTATCCATCGAAGCGGGTATTTTTGAAAAGCATGGTTTGAAGATCTCGTGGAATCATGTTCAGGGCACGGAAGAGCGTTATCGCCGACTTGAAAACGGCAGCGCGCAGATCTCTTTAGTGGTCGGGCGCGCCTCGCTGCAACATTTTTTAGCTTCGAAGACGACGAGAATCCTCGGCGTTGCGATGAATCGCTGCCCGTACTATTTAATCGCGCACCCATCGATCCGCTCCCTTGCGGATCTCAAGGACAAGGTCGTGGCGTGCCGGGAAGGACCCGCGCGCAACACGCCGATCGCCGCCACATTCCTCGAGCGAGCGCATCTTCGCGTCGGCGCTGATCTGTCCCTGCGGTTGCCCAACGGCGATCAGGACGCGTTCAATCTGCTGATCGGAGGTGAGGCGCAAACGGCGTTGTTGCCACGACCGTTCGGATTCATCGCTGAAGAGCGGGGATTCAAACGACTGAACGAGTGGCCGGAAATTGTCGACGATCCGTTGCCGATTACGATCGAAACCACTGCCAAGCTTTGGGCCGAACGCGAAAAAGAGCTGAGAACTTTTCTGCGCGCTCATAGCGAGGGAGTTGGCTATTTCAAGGCCCACCGTGCCGACGCGATCGGCGTGCTCACGAAACAGTTCGGCCATTCTGCCGCGCTGGCGGAAAAAATTTTTGACGATTACATCAAGTGCATGGACGAGACACTCCAGGTGGACTTCGGCGAGTTTGAGAAGCTTCTGTCGCAAATTGCGCCGGCAGCTTCCGAACGGGCGCGACAAATAGCGGCTGAATGGATCGTGCCCGGTGCTCTGAAGCCTGATTCGAAGTTTGTCCTCAACAGTTGAGATCTGGCCGACGGTTGTACTATGGATGGAAAGAGACAAGGAGGAGCTTTATGGCAGGGATAATCGATGCAGACACTCATATCTCCGAGGGCGAAGCGATGTGGGCCATGATGGACAAGGATATGTATCCGCGGCGGCCAGTATTGCTCAAGGCTCCTGAGGATACGCTTTACGGGCCGCGCAATGCTTTCTGGCTGATCGACGGCAACATCTTTCCAAAACCCAACGGCAAGGGCAGTTTTCGCCTGATCACGCCTTCGGCCTCCAAGCTCGAATCGGCACGCGGTGACATTCACTTGGCGTATCGAGAGATGACCGATATCCCCGGCAGGTTACGTGATATGGACAAGCTGGGGGTGGCGACCCAGGTCATTTTTCCGACATTGTTTCTGATCTATATCACGGACGATTCGGCGCTCGACGTCGCATTGGCGCGCGCATACAATCGATTTCTTGCCCAGGCCTGCGCCAAAACGGGCGGACGCATGAGATGGGTCGTGGTGCCGCCGCTCCATTCGATCGAGGAGTCCGTCAAGGAGATCAAATGGGGTAAAGACAACGGCGCGGTGGGCGTTTTTTTTCGCGGCATTGAGGGCGAGCGGACGCTCGACAATCCTTATTTCAATCCTATCTATCAGGCGGCTAGCGAGACGGATTTGCCGATTCTGATCCACACGGGAGCGGGTTGTCCGTTATTCCTGAATCTCTTCAATGTGGAAAGAAATCACACCTTCGGCCATAGCCGCGTGCAGCCGTTGTTCGCGTTTCGTGATTTGATCCACAACAAGATTCCGGAACAGTTTCCGAAGCTGAAATTCGGCTTTATCGAGGCATCGGCGGGTTGGGTGCCGTTCATGATGCATATTATCAAACGCTTGTTCCGCGATAAATGGAAATTTTCTTCGGACAAGGACATGTTCAGTGAATATAGAATTTTCGTCGCCTGCGAAGCGGATGAAGACGTCAAATACATTTCGGAGTATACGGGCGAGGATCACTTGATCATCGGCTCGGATTACGGCCATCAGGATCCTTCGGAGGAGCGCCAGCTGGTTGCCGCGATGCGCGCGCGGGAAGACATTCCGCCAGCGCTGACCGACAAGATCTTTTTCGAGAATCCCAAGCTGCTGTATCCGCTGAACTAGCGGAACCGTAAGTCGAGTCTCGCATTCCAGAGAACTGAGTGGAAATTTACACCATCAGCGACGTGGTAAGTACCGCGAAGCATCTTGATCCATCCGCACATACGAAGCTGAGATTCTTCGGCCGCCCTCAGAATGACATTGTGAGTCGCGGCGCTGCTGGAGATGCGCAATGAAGCAGACTGAACTCTCACGCGTTAGCGGAAATAACTTTTATAGTTCTGCGCTTCTGCTTTTTGTAATGCTCGCCCATCCGACGCTCGCCGCCGCGCAATCGCTGCAAATCGCCAACGTGGCGGTGCCGGCAAAGAGCTTTCAAATGGTGATCTATCCGGTTGCGCAGCAGAAAGGCTACATGAAGGAGGAAGGACTCGATGAGCGGGTGATCTTTGTCGCGCCGACCACGAGCATTCAAGCGATGCTTGGCGGTGACGTGCAGTTCACTGGCGCGGGCTCGAGCGCGCTCGTGAGCATGGCGCGCGGAAACACGCCATTAAAGGTCGTGATCGCGACCAACGATCGCGTGCTCCAATGGCTGGTCACCCGACCCGAGATCGCCAGTCCCAAAGACCTCAAAGGCAAGAAGATCGCGACGACTGGAGTGGCGGCGATCGCGACTTTCATGCTCAAGCAAATTCTCAGCAAGCACGGTCTCGATGCCAACAAAGACGTAACCTATATCGCTGTCGAGACAGGCACTCAGCTGCCGGCCCTGCTCGGCGGCGGCTTCGACGCCGCGGTGTTGAGCGTCGAGCAGCGTTATGTGGCGCTCGACAAAGGCATGCGCGAGATGTTTTTCATGGGTAATGAGGTGAAAAATTCCTGGGGCACCCTGGCGACCACCGACAAGCTCGTCAAAGAAAATCCCAAATTGGTCGGCGGCTTCGTGCGCGCCACGCTCAAAGCCTTGCGCTACATTCGCCAGGACAAAGAGGGAACCGTCGCAGCGTTATTGAAATTTTCCGGCGTCTCGCGCCAGCAGGCCACGCGTCTGTACGATGATCTGATCGGCTCTTTTACGCGCAACGGCGCGGTCGATGAAGAGACCCAGAAAAACGACCTCAATATTATCCGTCAAGTCACCGGCAGTAACGAAACCTTGCCAAATGCAAGGGCTTACGATTTCAGCTTTGCGTTGGAGGCCGATCAGCAGTTGAACAAGATCGGTTGGAAACCGTGACGGTGAGTTAGTGAAGAAGGGATTAGTGAGTTTGACTGAGACACTGATCAGTCATTCACAAACTCGCTACCTCAGTTCTGTCTTCGCCAGACTCTCAATTAATTTCACCAGCGCTGAGTGATCGAGATCCGCCAATTCCATACCTTTGATCGCGGTCATCATCTGGGCGACAACTCCGCTCACCATGAGCGGCACACCGTACTCCGAACCCGTAGCAAGAGCGATTTTCATATCTTTTTCGTGCAAGCGAATGCGAAATCCAGGCTTAAAATTTCGCTCGAGCATTTTCTGGCCATGCGCTTCGAGTATTTTCGATTGAGCAAAGCCGCCCAAGAGGGCTTGGCGCACCTTGGCAGGGTCGACTCCAGCTTTCTTTGCCAGGACCAAAGCTTCGCCGACAATCGCGATGGTTGTGCCGACGACCATCTGATTGGCGGCCTTGGTTACCTGACCCGCGCCGGCGTCACCGACGTGCACTATGTTCTTTCCGAGCGTTTGAAAGAGCGGCATGGCGCGCGCGACAGCAGAAGCATTGCCGCCGATCATGATCGAGAGAGTGGCGCCGATCGCGCCAGCCTCACCGCCGCTGACCGGCGCGTCGAGCATGTCACAACCGCGCTTTTCCGCTTCCGCCGCGAGCTTACGCGCGACCAGCGGAGAAATCGTCGACATATCGATCAGCAGCGATCCCGCTTTGGCTCCCGTGAAAATTCCCTGTTCACCCCCATAGACGAGCTCGACATCGGGCGAATCGGGTAGCATCGTGATGAGGATATCGCTGCGCTCGGCAACTTCCTTTGCGCTCGTCATGGGCTGTGCGCCTTCTCGACTAAGCTCGTCCACAGCGGCGCGGCTCCGGTTATGAATCGTAAGGACGTGGCCTTCCTTCAAGAGGTTTCGCGCCATGGGTTTTCCCATGATGCCAAGTCCAACGAAACCGATATGATTCTGGCTCATGAATTACCTCCCAGCCTCTAGAGTCTCAGCACGGGCGAAATCACCGAATGGCACACCTCATGCGCTACTTTTTATCAAGCTCACTTTGCAGTAGAGTGGCGCCTTAATGCAAGTGAGAGTGTTTCGCTGGTTAGATCGAGAGTTCGTCGAGATTTCGGCTGAAACCTGCCCGGGCATCGCAGCAGATCAGGGGATCACCGAAGTGTTTCAACGATTCCAGGACGAACTGCGATGGCACGGATTCTCTCTCGACAACGGTGTTCGCGTCCGCATCTGGGGACGCGACAAAGCCGCGCGTATGCTCGCGACAGCCGCGCGATCTAAAGTTCTCACCGGAATAAGAAAGGCGGCAAGCTCCAGTTTTATTTCCTCGCAGTGGTTTGAGTCGGATGGAGTCGCTGGCTTGGAACTGCTGGCGATGAAACCCTCCCAACAGCAGCGCGGAGCGGCATCCGGCGGAGTTCGAACCGGCACGCAATTATCTCTGCTATCTCCGCTATGATTCTGTGGTGTTCTACTCGGGTTACACGTCGGACGCCGATACATTGAATGATCAAGTGAGTGACGTGCTTAAGACGATCACAGGCGCGCGCGCCATCTCGGGAGGATTGACGCAAGACTTCACCAAAACCGGCCGGCTAACCGTTTTTCTTCATCGGACTCAGAGTCTCAGCACGGTCAAGGATTTGCTTGCCAAGGAGCGTTGGATCGACCTCGCTAATGTAGAGTTTCGTTTTGTCGATGGTTTTGCCGGTGAAAAATATTTGATCGAAATCGAAGCGACGGCGTTGGGAGGCTAACCTTTGCCGCTGATGATAGATCACCAGACCCGCATCATTTCTTCCAAAAGAGATCTCTGAATTCCTTTTCGTAATCCGCGATCTTTTTGAACATGTCCGCGGGCACATAGTGAACCTTCAACGTTGACTGATCGAGCTTGGCGACATTGGGTTTGACGCCGGGTCTGACAGGGACGCGCGAGACGCTTTTGATAATGTTCTGACCTTCTTCGGAAAGAATGTAATTGATCAGTAGCTTGGCGGCGTTCGGATGGGGAGCTTTGGTGGATAGAGCGACAACATTGATGGATGTGACGATCGGATCCGAAGTGTTCGACCAATCGACCGGAGCGCCGCGTCGTTTCAGTTGCTCCACTTCGAAAGGAAAGACGATGGCGAGGGGAAATTCTCCAGCGGCCAATAATTGCGCGAGAAGGTTGTGGCCACGCCGCAAAGTCGGCTGCTGCGCCGACAAGGCCTTCATGTATTTACCGGCCTTTTCCCGACCCCAGTAATCGATCAAGGTGCCGTACCATTCAAACTCCTCTTCATCCATACCGAATCGACCTTTCCATTTCGGGTCGAGGAGATCCGGCCAGTCTTTGGGGCGATCCTTTTCCGGAACCACCGCTGTGTTGTAGCCCATGACAAAATTCCTGGCATAGATCGCATTGAAAAATTTTTCTTTGTCTTTGGTGGCGGCAGGATATCCTGCTGCTTCCGGCGGATCGTAGGCCTGCAACAAGTTTTTCGATTTCAACAATCCCATTTCCATGCTGCTGACACTCGCCACATCCGAGAAGAACTGTCCGGCGGAAGCTTCAGTGAGAATTCGCTGACGGAGCTTTTCTCCAGTGGAGCGCAGCACTTCGACTTTGAGAAAGGGGTATTTTTTCGTGAAGCCCGCGACGATGGCTTGATTGTCGCCGGCGGAGGTCGTCGTGTACCAGACGACCTGTCTTTCCTGTTTGGCATTTGCGGCTATTCCAGCGAGATCGGTTTGTCCATAGGCGTTTGGAGAAACCGTAAGCAGCAAAACGACCAGCATCAAATAAAGCGCCATGAGTTCTCTCCTGTAAATGGGTTCGGAGCAATCGCTTCGTCAGGCGTATTCGCGATAGATTCCGTCAAATTTACCGAGCTTAATACGCACCATATATTGGGCGCTTTCGCGCACGAGGCGTTCCTCGCGCGGCGTCTTGACCATGCGCGCGATCAGTTCCGCCGAGCGCGCGGTGTGCTCCTGGTCCGCGACCATATGGACCGAGAAGAACGTCAGGTCATGGTCACTGAGGCCATAGTGCTTTCGGCCGGCATTGAGGAACTCCTCGGAGTAACGGCAAACCATGCTCTCGCTCGTCAGCGCCGAGGCGCGATTTTGCGGCGCATAACCCATCAAAGTATTATAAACCGTGCGCGCCGAATGGATTTGACACTCGAAGATCTGCGTCGCCTCGGCAAAATCCTTTTCTGTGAGTCCCAATGCCAGACCGAAGCGTTTCGCGAGATCGGGGTGCGTCTGCTCTTCAGTGAACTGCTCGGTAAAGTAATCGAACATCGTCTGCTCATGGGCATTTTTTACCATGCCCAGGGCAAAAGACTTGAGGATCGCTTTGTTGTGGAGATAGTGCTGAATAGCCCAGCCTTGCATCCGTTTTTTCGAAAGTTTTCCCTGACGTAATTCGGTAAAGTAAGGTAAATCGAGCAGGCGCTGAATGCCGGGTTCGACGATTTCTTTTTTAACCGAATCCACAAGCGCTTTGCCGTCCATGGTCGCTCCTTTTTTCTTTTTAAAAAACTCGCGTGACCTCTGGTGTCACGCCTTAACTCTAGACCCGAGGCACCAAACGCGAGACGTGTTGATTATTTTCCCGCCAGAACTTGCTCGAGCAACGTGTAATCTGTCACCGCAGCTACATTGATCGGCGCGGGAATCTGTTTCTGGCTGTAGGCGAGATCGAAATACTCTTGCATATCATTGACGCTAATCTTGCCATCCGGCGTGAGAATCGAAAGCCATTGATCATAAACAGTCTCGGCGGTTTTCCCATCGACTTTCCAGCGATCTCTGATGTAGTTGATGACCCATGATCGTTCCTTGCGGCAAAACGACGCGGCATCGAGCATCACGCGAATCACACTCTTGATCCGCAGCGCATCGATTTTCAACCGGGTTTCGTTTACCACGAGGCCGCTGGTGGGAAAATGCATGTTTAATTCATCGGCAGCGGCAATTTGCCGGAAGCCTTTTTGCGCCATAATCACGTTGTGTGGGCCGGACAAAATTGCGGCGGCTACCGCACCTTGAGCGAGGCTCGACACGGTGTTGGATACAGAACCGGTTTGCGTGAAGATCACCTTTTCCGGATCGGCCGCTTTCTGCTTCAGCATCAAGCGGGCGACCAGATGTTGCAGGCTGCCGATGCGATCGACACCGAGTCTTTTCCCGGCGAGATCATTGGCACGCTGAATCGCTGGATCGGTGACGAGGAAAAAAGGCGGTTTGCGCAAAGAAATCATAATCCCTTTGAGCGGCGCGCCCTGGCCGGTAGCGACAATGCCCGTCGTATACCCGGTCAAATAGTCGATCTCGCCACCTGCGAGCGCAGCGATAGGCAGCGGCCCGGCCATTTGGATCAGTTCCACATCCAGCCCGTGCTTTTTAAAGAGACCCGCATCACGGGCAACAAAGATATTCAGGAACGAGATGCTAAAGGCGGAGTAAGCCATGCGCACTTTCCGGTTATCTTGGCCCAGAGCGGTCGCGCTAGTTTGCAGCAGCGTCCACAGCGTGAGATACCAAAGCACTCTGGAAGAATACGGCTGATAAATTAAGCGGTTGAATCTCACGGCCCGACTATATCGAGGGTGCGGAACTTGTCAACGTCGCGCGAGCGAACACTTTGAGTGCTCGCTCGGTGCACTGAAGGAAACTCGATTGGCGGACTGGAATGCTCTAGATTTTGGGGATTCGAAGCGTACTGCCGGCCTTCAAAAGATGGGCTTTCCGAAGACCATTTATCTGGAGAATGTTCTCGACAGATGCCCCGTAGCGCCGGGCGATCTCGTAAATAGTCTCGCCTCGACGTACCCGGTGATGGACAACTTGGCTTTGAGCCGGCCGCGTGCGTGACTGGACCTGAGCGAATGCCACCATTGGGGGCGCGGGCGTAGCTCGATCCATCGGTAATTTAACTCGATAGCCCGCGGGCACCGTACGCGCCGTGGGAGAGAGCGCAGGATTCCAAGCTAGAAATTCCGCGCGGCTCAACCTCGACGAGCTGATCAGTGAATTCAGCGAGGGTTTACCCTTGACTTCGATTTCTTTCATTTCCACGGGGGTATCGAGCACCAATTCGGGGAAATACTGAGACACGTTGCTGCCGATCTCAACGGCGGCCAGGAACTCGGCGTAAAAATGTTTGGGGGCAAAACCCCAGTAGGGATGCTCGTATTTTTCAATCAGCTCAACAAGATTGTCTGATTCTACTTGGGCCACAGCCCGAGCCATGCCACCTTGACCGTAGTTATAAGAGGTGATTGCCAGAGGCCAACTTCCGAGTGAGTCATAGGCCTGTTTAAGATACGCAGCAGCGGCACGCGAAGATTCGATCGGATCGCGCCGCTCGTCAACGAGCGAATTCACGCGCATGTATTCCCGCCCGGTGCGGGGCATGAACTGCCAAATGCCCAGGGCTCCGACAGATGACCTTGCGCCGATATCGTAGGACGATTCCACGATTGGCAGGTAGGTGAGCTCGATGGGCAAACCGCGCTCGGAAAAAATTCGCTGGATCTGAGAGAGGTACCTCCCGGAGCGCTTGATGCCTGCGGCGGTTCTTTCTTTGATACCGCGTTGGGCCCGAACGCGCTCAACATCGACGCCATTGGCCGCAGCGATGCGCGCTCGTTCGCCGTCAATATATGCATCCGTCCGGTTGTCCTCGCCGACCTCGATCACTTCGTAAATTTTGCTCATGTCGAGGGGATCGAAAAAGATGAGCTGAGAACGACCAAACTCGCTAAAAACTCTTTTCCAGAACTCCACTGCAGGCTCCAAGCCGGCGGGAACGACAAATGGCGAAGAGGTTGATGAAAATTGTTGAGCAGGCAAGCTTGCCGGCAATGCGGCCAACAGATACAGAACTATCCAGAGAAGAGGTTTCGCTATTCGCATCGCTACTCCTTCGCCGGCCGGAATCACAGCAACCGCCATGCCATTTTACGGCGATGGCTAACGCGCCGCATAATAAACGAGTTTTTCTTCTTAAACAATAATACCCGGGGGGTAGACCGGACATTTTTGCAACTCTTTCGCAGTTGGGGGAGAGTGAGGCAGTCAGCGCTTTGACTCAGACCCGTAACGATGCTTTGGACTAAATTGACGGACGTTACGCCAGCAATTATATTGCGGCAAATTTTTTCCAATCTGTGCAAAGGAAATTCTATTGGATCCAACTATGCTGGTGATGGTGAGCGAAGCGGCGCTCCGGGTCATACTGGGTTGGCGCATGCTGGTGAGCGGAATCAGCAATATTCGCCGCTGGCCCAACCCGGTAAATACAGCGAGCATCTTGTTTTCGAGAGGCGCTACCTTCTTTGGTTTTGTCGCTACTTTTCTGATGGTGGTGGGCGGGTTCGGAGTTGCTGTAGGAATTCAAACTCCCCTATGCGCCGTGATGATCGTGGTATTTCTCATTCCGACCTTCGCCTTGCATTCGTATTGGCTCAAGGTGTTGCCGACGATCGCACCAGCGGTAAAGGCGGCCATTACAGATGACAAGGTCCAGAGCTATTTTCGTTCATTTGACCGTCAAGCTTTCCATGCTCATGAAGTCGGCATCCGTGACAACCTGGTTTTTTTGATGGCGGCTATTTATTTTGCTGTCCGCGGCAGCGGCGCATTCGGCGTTGATAATTGGCTGCCCAATTGGGTGATCTGGTTATTCTGAAAAAGCGGGTACGTCTAAAGCGCACCTAAGAACCGCCCCGGGTTGAGCAATTCCTTGGGGTCGAATTGGTGCTTAACGCCGCGCATCAGCGAAACCGTTGCCGGCGCTTCTCCCCAGACTTCGACACCGCGCTTGAATTCTACGGGCGCGGAAAAGATGATTGCGTGCCCCCGACGTCCACGCGCCATCGATACGAGCTCCAAAAAGCGCTGCCGTGCTGTGAGACCCGGCATGGGCGCCACCCAGACTGTACCGGCGATTGCGTCGGCAACGATCGTGACGTTTTCCCAAGTCGAGACAGTCTGCACAAGCGGAAAAAGTTCCGCGCATGGCACGGTGACGCGAAAAACCAAGTTGGATTGCAGCGGGAAGTCCTCAATCGCTCGCCAAAGCGCGCCGTGTTCGTCGGGGCTTAGGATTTGTGGCTTCAGGGCGAGCTTACCGGCAATGCCGTTAAGCTCGCGCTCAGAGCGCCCAACTGTTTCGGCAAATCCTTCTAATCGTAAGGCCAGTTGGCGATGGCTTCCCGCAACCCGCAGAATAACTGCCGAGGGCACTAATCCTGAGCGGCCGAGCTCGGAGGCGAATTGCTGCACGTCACTGAAAGCTCCCGAAACGAGCAGCGTCCCGCTCGTTTCCGGCAGCGGCGCCAGGCGAACTGTGGCTTCGCTGATGATTCCGAGTGTGCCCAGGGAGCCGACAAAAAGCTTGCACATGTCATAACCGGCAACATTTTTTACGACCTTGCCGCCGGCTTTGATTTTCTCGCCGCCTATCAGCACGACCTTGATGCCAATCACGAGATCGCGAACGCTGCCGTAGTAGCTGCGTAGCGGACCGTTGAGATTGGCCGCGATGATACCGCCGATCGTGGCGCAATCAGGAAATGGCGGCTCGAGAGGCGCGAACTGGTGCCGATTCGCGAGCTGGCCCTGCAGATGAGCCAAGACGACACCGCTTTCGACGCTTACAGTAAGATTGGCGTGGTCGTGATCGATGATTCGAGCAAGGCGCTCGGTGCTGATAACAACATCCATGCGGCGCGGCGCATTGCCGAGAATCCTAGCCGTGCCGCCGCCCCAAGGGGTCACTGCCGCGTCGTGTTCGGCGCAAAGGCGGAGTGCTGTACTGAGGTGCTCTTCATTGGCCGGCAGGCAAAGCAACGCCGGCAATTGGCCGTCAACTTTGCGCGAAGCAAGTTGCGCTGGATCGGCAGTAACAGAGTTGGCGCCAAGTTCGGCGGCGAACCGCTGCGCCAGTCGATCAGCGGTCGAGTTCATCGAGTGCCAGTGTCAGAGGCTCGGTCAAGGATATCCATGAGATGGTAGATTTTGACCTGGGGTCCATAGCGGTGGGCACCGTAAGCAAGTTGCAGCATGCAGCCTGGATTGGGCGCGACGATCCCTTCGGCGCCGCTCGCCGCCACCGATTCCATTTTCTCTTTCAGCAGATGCTGCGACATCCCTGAATGGGTCAGATTGTAAATTCCGGCGCTGCCGCAACAACGC
>JBIOXP010000015.1:0-3569 GCA_044869705.1 Binatia bacterium
GTTGCCATTCTTAAGTCCTCCGTGATGGCTTTTTGAGCCGGCAAATAGTTATCGACCGCTCAGTACGTCGTAGGCCTCGACGCCTTCCTGCTTCCCGGCTACGCGTAATCGGCCAAGCTCGCGCACCTGGACGGTATGCTTTACCCGCTCGTAGGTGCTTCCCGTAATCAGAATCTGTCCCGGGCCGGCATTGGATTCGAAGCGTTGCGCGGTGTTCACCTCGTTGCCGATTACGGTGTAATCGGTTCTCCGTTCGGAACCGATATTTCCCGCGATCACAACTCCCGTGTTGATGCCGATTCCCATGTGCAGGCGTATCTCGGGAAATCTTTCGAAAGCAATGCGCGCCAATCTTTCCTGAATGGTCAGCGCGCAGCGCACAGCACTCAATGGGTCATCTTCGTGAGCGATGGGAGCGCCGAAAAAGGCCATGAATCCATCGCCGCGAAATTTGTCGAGGGTTCCGTTGAACTCAAACACGGCGTCGATGACCAGCTTCAAATAGCTGTTGAGAATTTCGACGACATCTTGGGGATCGAGTTGTTCGGCAAGGGGGGTGAAGCCGCGAAGATCGCCGAAAAGAACCGTGACTTCACGCTTGTCGCCGCCCAATTTCAGATGACGCCCGGGATCCGCGACGATTTCGGCCGCGATATCCGCGGAGACATATCGGCCGAACAGATTGCGGAGCAGATGATTTTTTGTTTCGACCTCGTCATGAAGCGCTTTGATTCTGAGCAGGGACTTCACCCGCGTCAAAAGCTCTTCACGGTTGAAAGGTTTACTCAGAAAATCATCGGCACCTGATTCGATACCGCGAATGCGATCGCTCACGTCGGTCAACGCCGTGAGCATGACAACCGGAAGGAGACACGTCGCTTCATTGGCGCGGATCTGCTGACAGACTTCGTATCCGGACATGCCCGGCATCATCACATCGAGCAGCACGAGATCCGGCGGCGCGCTGCCGATGAGCTTGAGGGCGCTACGGCCGTCCTCCGCGATCGCGACCTCGTAGCCCGCGGCAGTGAGTGCTCTCTGCAGGAGAGAGAGATTTTGTTTGTTGTCATCGACGGCCAGAATGCGAGGATATTTGCCCACGAGTCAACTCGATCGTTATTGCTCGGGAAGCAGCTTGCGGATCATCTGTAACAGCTCGCGCGGACTGTAAGGCTTGGCCATATAAGCGGTCGCCCCGGCATCCTTTGCTTTTTGGTCATCGCCGCTCAGCGCAAACGACGTAATTACGATGATGGGAATCGCGGCGGTCTTAGGATCCGCACGAAGCCGGCGCGTGGCGTCGAGGCCGGATAATTTCGGCAGTTGGATGTCCATCAAGATCAGGTCGGGAATTTCCCTAAGCGCCGTTGTCACGCCGAGCTCGCCATCGGTCGCTTCGATCAGACGGTAAGCCGTGCGCGCCAGAAGCTGCCGGACCATTTTCAGATTGAACTCGTTGTCTTCCACATACAAAACGGTCTTGCCGCTCATATGGCCTCGCTAGTTTCGACGCGCAAAGGAACGGTAAAGAAAAAAGTCGATCCCACACCGAGCTCGCTTTCGACCCAGATCCGGCCACCATGCATTTCGACGAATTTTTTCGTGATGTTGAGCCCGAGTCCGGTGCCGCTGAACTCCCGGGTGATGGCGGTGTCGACTTGTTGAAATTCCCCGAAGATATTTTCCAGCTCGTCTTTGGGAATGCCAATGCCGGTATCCGACACCTGGTAGAGCAGCTCCTTGCCTCGCTGCTCGACCGCCAGTGCCACGCGGCCGCGCTTGCTGAATTTCAACGCGTTGCCCACGAGGTTCATCAGACACTGAGTGACCCGCTTGCCGTCGCCGAACGCAAGTGGAATATCGTCCTCAACGGTGGCGACGAATTGCAGGCCTTTTTCCAAAGCGAGCGATTGCAGCGACGTACGAATCGTTTCAATCACGTCCTGGACCGAATACTCCGCCAAAACCAGCTCCATGCGGCCGGCCTCGATCTTGGAGAGATCGAGCACGTCGTTGATCAAGCGCAGCAGATGCTTGCCGTTGGTCTGAACATCGGTGAGGGGCTCGCGCAAATCCGGCGGAACCTCGCCGTACATCTCATCGAGCATCATCTCAACAAAACCGAGTATCGCATTCATCGGCGTACGCAGCTCGTGTGACATGTTGGCCAGAAAATTCGATTTGGCCTTGCTCGCCTGCTGAAGCCGCTCGTTGAGCTGCTGGAGTTCCTGCGAAGCCTGATGCTGGACTTCGTAAAGACGGTGCAGCTCCTGGCTCATGTGATTCATATGCGCCGCAAGCGCACCGAACTCGTCGCGATTCGGAACGTTCATTGTGGCCGCGAAATTCCCTTTCGCAACCTCGCTGACGAAGCCGTGAGCCTTTTGAACCGGCAGAATGAACGACCAGGAGATCACAAACCCCAACAATAATGCGAGTATCATCAAAGCCACCGCGCTAATCGCCATGAGAATCAGCGTGCTTCGGTTGGCGGCTGCGACACTGGCGCGAAGGTGATCCATTTGGTTGCGCTCGTGCAGGACCAGTTGAGTGACAAACTCTTCGATCCGTCGGTACAGCGGATATTGCTTGTCCTGCTGCAACTGCATGGCATCGGCGAGTTTACCGTCGCGAATCAGGTTTGCAATATCCGCCACGGTCGTGAGCGCGTCTCCCTGAGCGGCGCGGATGCGCTGGATTAGCTCTATTTCTTCGGGTTGCGCGGCCTTTTCCAGGCGCGCGAGCGTATTATTGAATCGATTGTTCTCGCGAAGAATGTTTTCCACTGCCGTCTCGCTCCGCAACAGCAAAGCCATGGCGGTGAAATTCATCTGCATCGCGAGAGCGTGCTGGATATCTTGGGACCAATGCACCCGTTCATGAACTTCATCCAGGAGCCGGCTCTGACTCGACATTTTCGAAATTGTCTGAAGGCTCATGGCGCCCATGCCGATCACCAATAAGGTCACGAGCAGATAACCGGCGAGTAGTTTTGCATGAACCGAGACCTTGATACCCGCAACCCAGCGCACCAGAGCTCCCAGCGGCGAGCGCAGCAAGAGAAAATGCGCGAATCTTTCTTCGAGACCGCCCGGGAACGCGGCGGGGTTCGCGTCCGCTTCAGGAAGGATAACTGCTGGTTTTGACACTGAATGGGCCCTGGATCCAGCGAGAAGCTAACAGAGGCCGGTCGAACTCGTCAAGCAAGCACTGCGTCGTTAGTCGAGCCAGTCCTGGTCCTTGAGTTTTTTCGGCAAGTAACTCTTGGTTAGATATTGAAAGTCTTTGTTGGCCAGGGCATCGAGCTCGTACTTGAGACCGACGGAGAGCATGCCTTTGATTTCGTTCTGCCACTCTTTTTTCTGAAACCATTTGTACTTCATCAACTCTTTGGCGCGGTTGACGTCTTTGTCGTTGAGCTTGATGCCGACATTGCGCGGTAAGCCGTAGCGGTCGGGATCAGCACTCGAAAAGCCGATAAATTTTGCTTTCGGTATCGCCATGCGCTGGCTCTCGAAGGCCAGGTTGATCGATCCTTGCTTGACCACCGAATAGATGTAATAGCCCCA
>JBIOXP010000016.1:0-6758 GCA_044869705.1 Binatia bacterium
GAGGAATCTCGCTTTACTGCGCATGCCAAGCTCTTTCCAGACTCGTAATTTCGTTGCGTAAACTCTGAGCCCCACGATTAGCATCGAGCAAGCGCAGTGCCAGTCACGTGCGCTACTTCGTTGAGCGAATCAATCGGCTGCCTCTCAAACTCCACATCGGAAAGAGCTGTCGCTGTCTTAATCTAGAGACGGCGAAACTCTCGACGTCCGGAAACTAGGACAGAGTTAGAGTTAATTCGAGCGTACGAACGCCGATGCGGAGAGCTTTGCGCATCGTAAATCGAAACATCTCAAGGATTTTTCTTCGGCTGCGTCTCGTATCATTAATGGCACATGTCTTGCCCTACCTTGGAGCAAAACTTTTCTGTGGAGGTAAATGATGGATGCATTGGAGCTTCTTAAACAAGATCACGAGAAGGTAAGCGAGTTGCTGGAACGCGGACAGGAAGCAGACCCCAAGCAGCGCAAGCAGATTTTCAAAGAGATCAAGAACGAGTTAGACACCCATGCGCGTATCGAGGAGACGATTTTCTATCCAGCAATGGAGGAGCACGAGGAATTGAAGGACATGGTTCTCGAATCCCTGGAAGAGCACAAGCAAATGAAAACGGTGCTCCGCGAGCTGGCCAAGCTTTCGCCAAATAGCGAGCGGTTCAAACCGAAATTCAAGGTGCTCAAGGATAACGTTGAACACCATGCGGTAGAGGAAGAGGAAGGAAAGATGTTCCCGAAGATTCGAAAGATCATCGACAAGTCCGAGCTGGAGCAGCTCGGAGAGGAACTCGAAGCCGCCAAGAGCAAACGGCTTCGCAAGGCCAGTTGAGCTGAACCGAACTTACGAAAGGAGAAGCGTCATGGCTCGATACGGCAAAAAGGCTCAGCAGAAAGTCAAGCGCGCAATGCACGAAAAAAAGAGAGGCAAGCTAAAGAGCGGGCGCTCAGGGAAAAAAGTCACCAGCAGAAAGCAGGCGATCGCCATCGGGCTCTCCGAGGCTCGACGTGCCGGCGGAAAGGTACCGCCGCGCAAAGGAAAAAGAAAAAAGAAATAACTTGCCGCCGGAACAATGCGTGGTAGTGAGGTTTTACTTGCGATGAATTTTCTTAACCAGAATTTTCTTAACCAAAGGAGGTCGATATGTCCAATGCAACGCTTGTAAAGAGCGTCGTCCTTGTCTTTGCAATGAGCCTTCCCGTAGGGCTCGCACAGGCTGCCGATAGCAAGACCAGTAGCAGCACGAAAACGAGCAGCAGCAAATTGTCCAGCGCCGATTCTGACTTCATCAAAGAAGCGGCTCAGGGTGGCATGATGGAAGTCGAGCTCGGCAAAACGGCTCAAGACAAGGCATCGAACGAGAAGGTGAAGGAGTTCGGTAAACGGATGGAACAAGATCACAGCAAGGCGAATGATGAGCTCAAGAAAATCGCTTCCGATAAAGGCGTCCAGCTCTCGTCCGACTTGGACAAAAAACATAAATCCAAGATGGATAAGCTCACCAAGCTTTCCGGCGCCGAATTCGATCGCCAGTATATGCGCGATATGGTCAGCGACCATAAAGACGATATCAAAAAGTTTCAGAATGAAGCCGATAAGGGCAAAGATGCCGATCTGAAGAAATTCGCCAGCCAGACCTTGCCGACATTGAAAGAGCATTTACAGCTCGCGGAGAGCACGGCGGATGCGGTGAAATCGTCAGGAAAGAACACCAAGTCGAGCGCCAAGTGAACGATTGGCAGTACTGATCGAGCCGTAGAGGTCGTTCGCGGAGATCTACCGGGTGTCGGTAGAGTCATTTAGCAGGCATTTAAAAAAACACCTGACCGGTTCCGTCGTCGCGATCGACCTCCTGGCCCAACTAGAACAAAACCGGCACGAGGGCCAACTCGCCGAAGCTGTTGCTAACCCTCGAGCCGAAATCCAGACTGAAGAGAGCACAGATCCTCATGGATAAGCCGGGCAAAGGAAAGCACCCGTCGCAAAGCGGCCGGCTGGCTTAGCGCCAAGCTTGTCGAAGCCAAATTACGCCTGGAGACCAATAGCGAGCGACCGCTGCGCTCAAGTTAGAATCGCCCCGGCGACGAGCGCTTGGCCGCCTAATCCGGCTTAGGCTTTTCTTTCGCCATTTTTCCCAATCGTTCATAGGTTCGACGCAGCTGTTCAAGCTGTTCGTCGTCCATTTCCTCCAAATTCATCAGCACGTTATGCGCACCTTTGTTGACGCGAATTAGCTCGTCGAGTTTGAGCTGGAGGGCCTCGGTGTCTCGGTTCTGGGTGCTCTGGATCAGGAACACCATTAGAAACGTGATGATCGTCGTGCCGGTATTTATGATGAGCTGCCACGTATCGCTGTAGTGAAACACCGGACCAGTTAGCCCCCAGACAATGATCACGAGCAAGGCCACAGCGAAAGCGACCGAACTTCCCGCGGCCCTGGCAGCCCACCTCGCCAAAATCGGAAACCACGAATGAGGTTTTTTCATCGAAGTTCCTTTCTACCTAAACGACGCTAGTTCACGCAGAGACTCATTCCGTTCTCCTTTAGCTTCAGTTCATTTAGCTCGATTCGATTCGTCTGAGGAAGAAGGAGTCTGCGGATCGGATCACTTAGGATTGATTGGTAGTGCGGCGTCTCGCATAACTCTCAAAAAAGTGGTGCTGGTTCGCGGGATCTGTTACCCTACGCCCCTTATGATTGTTTCCGGTCTAGTATTACTCAGCGTTTTCTGGCACTTGCTGCGCAGTGTGCCCGGCCTGTTCGAATCTTTGGGCTATCTTTTTGGAATTCTCCTGGGCTCGTTCACGCTTGACTGTCTCCATCACGACGGGGAATCGTGAGGCGACCCCTTCATCGGCAAAACAGGCAGCGCCCGGCGCCCAGAGAGCACCGAGCGCCAGTAACCCGTGGCTAGTAACTTCGCCTGCCTATCACTAAACGGTAGATTAGCAGAAGAACAATCGAGCCAATTACCGCCATCACAAAGCCCGCAGGCTCACCCGGCTGATAAAGCCCGAGCGATTGTCCGATAAAGCCGCCGACCAAGGCGCCGGCGATGCCAAGTAGAATTGTCAGTATAAATCCTCCAGGGTCACGACCGGGCATCAGCAGTTTTCCAACAACTCCTACGATTAAACCGAATAGGATCCAGCCTAAAACGCCCATAATCTAAAACCTCCCTCGCGATTTTTTTTTAGCCCCCATCATCCGCGCTTGGGAGAGCAACGGTTATGCCACGGGTGTCATTGCGCTGGTACCTAAAGGCTAGCCCCTGTGTCGAGTTTACTCACCCGTCGATCTAGCGCAGCGAGGTGTGAAATTGTAGAAAGCTAGCAGCGATGAAGAGTTCCAAAAAATTCGGCGGCAAGGAACTGGCCGTTTCCAATCCGGACAAAGTCATGTATCCGGACAATCACTTTACCAAACGGCAGGTGATCGAGTTCTATGCCGCCATAGCGCCGTACCTTTTACCGCACATCAAAGATCGGCCCATCACGATGAAGCGCTTTCCAAACGGAGTCGGCGGCGCGCATTTTTATGAAAAAGACGCGCCGTCATTCACGCCGGCATGGATCAAAAAATTCGCGATTCCGCGCAGCGGCGAGAACTCGATGATCCACTACATCCTGCTCAATGACGTTGCGAGCCTCGTATGGTCAGCCAACATGGCCAATCTCGAGATACACCCTTTCCTAGCCAAGGCTCCGCACATTGATCGGCCGACCATGTTGGTGTTCGATCTCGACCCGGGCGAGGGCGCCGACATTCTCAGCGCCTGCCAAGCGGCGTTTCACGTCAAGGACGTGCTCGAGCGGCTCAATCTCAAATCGTTTGTAAAAGTCTCCGGCTCAAAGGGGATTCACCTCCACGTGCCGCTCAACATGAACGTGACCTACGATGCGACTCAGCCGTTTGCCAAAAGCATCGCTCAACTCCTCGAGCGCGACCATCCGAATCTGGTCGTTTCGGAAATGCCGAAAACCAAGCGCAGAGGCAAGGTGTTTGTCGATTGGAGCCAAAACGCCGAATACAAATCGACGGTCACGGTTTATTCGTTGAGAGCCAAAGCGAATAGACCGTTCGTCGCCATGCCGGTGAGTTGGACCGAGTTGAGAGATGCGGTCAAGAAAGGCGATGCCGGCGGACTTTTCATTGAACCCGACCTGGCCCTACGGCGGCTGAAAAAAACCGGGGACCTGTTCGCGCCGGTGCTGAAGTTAAAGCAGACACTGCCTGCGCCATTTCTTGAGCTGATGTCGAAAGAAGCGGAAGGTCATGAGCAGCGGCGCACTCAGGCGCTTGACGCTTATCGCCGCAAGCGCGATTTCACCAAGACTCCCGAACCCGGCCCCGCGCTCCCGAGATCGAGCCGGCAAGGAAGCCGCAAGCTTTTTGTGATTCAAAAGCATGCCGCCCGTCGTTTGCACTACGATCTTCGCCTCGAAATGAGCGATACACTCAAATCATGGGCAGTGCCGAAGGGGCCGCCCTACGAGCTCAATGAGCGGCGGCTCGCGGTCGCCGTTGAAGATCATCCGATGGACTACGCCAAATTTGAAGGGATCATCCCGCGAGGAGAATATGGCGGCGGCACGGTCATGGTCTGGGACATCGGAACTTACGAATTGATCGATGGGAATTACTGGCAGGGGAAGCTCCACATATTTTTGCATGGCAAAAAGCTCAAGGGTGAATGGGTTCTGGTAAAAGACTCCAGTCGTAATCGCGAAGACAATGTATGGTATTGCATCAAAGCGGCCGCCTCAATGACTCGACCAAGCTCTAAAGCAGAAGATTCCTCGGCGCTCAGTGGCCGGAGCATGGATGAGATCGCGCGGGCCGCGGACGCGGTTTGGCACAGCAATCGAAACGGTTCGGACGCGCTGGCGAAGACCGACTCCGCCTCGAAAGAAAAATTGGACTCACTGCCGAAAGCCAAAGTAAAGTTTATCGAACCGATGCTCGCAAAGGCAGTGACCGAATTACCAGACGATCGGCGCGCCTGGATTTACGAGGTCAAAGTCGACGGCTATCGTTGCCTTGCTGGAAAGGACCACAACGCCGTGAAGCTTTGGTCACGGCGGGGCAATTTATTCAATCGAGATTTTCCCGGGCTCACGGAGGCCTTCGCGGCGCTTCCCACAGCGACCGTTGTCGATGGTGAAGTCGTCGCTTTGGATCACGAAGGCCGCATGTCCTTTAATTTGCTTCAGCATCGCCGCTCGCAAGCGAGCGCCATCCGGTTTTATGCGTTCGATCTACTGGTTTACAAAGGCCATAGCACAATGGATCTGGCGATCTCCGAACGGCGTGATCTCCTCGACGAAGCCCTGGCGAATGTCAGGGGCGACGTTCAAGTGATGGAGAAATTCGAGAGCAGCCCCGCAGAGCTGATCGATGCTGCCAAGCGGCTTGGATTTGAAGGCATCATCGCCAAACGCAAAGATTCGCTGTATGAACCCGGGAAACGAAGCGGCGCCTGGCTCAAATACAAGATCAACCAAGGACAAGAGTTTGTCATCGGCGGCTACACGCCCGGGCACCCCTTCGATGCCGTCATTGTCGGCTATTATCATGATACGCAGTTGTTTTATGCCGCGAAGGTACGTAACGGGTTCGTTCCACGAGTACGCCGCGAGGTTGCCAGACGCATGAGCGCGCTTGAGAACGAGGTGTGTCCATTTGCGAATTTGCCGGAGAAGAAACGCACTGCATGGGCATTAACCAAAGAAGAGATGAAAAAATGCGTTTGGATCAGGCCCGAGCTCGTTGCTCAGATCGAATTCACCGAATGGACGCCCGATGGGCATTTGAGACACGCGGCCTTTGCGGGATTGAGGGATGACAAAAGCGCGCCGGAAGTGCTCCGCGAATGAGCGCAGCAGGTCTCATTGACACCGATCATAGGTGTTCAACTCGCGCGCCGTCCGCACGAAACCGTGCTGTCCTGCATGTCCGGTTAGAGCAACCTTCGACTCATGCAGCCCGCTTGCGAGCGTTTCGCCGCTGCGGTCTTTCGAACCCGCTGCCACCGCCGTCTATCCCACGCAATCCGCGCCGTACGTATTCGGGAGCGAGCCCGAGAAACTCACACACATTGGCGAAAGAAAAAATCCAGCCATCGCCGTCGTGCATGAGCCATTCTTGCGCTTCTCGAAACCG
The DNA here is from genome assembly GCA_044869705.1 of Binatia bacterium. Classification (GTDB taxonomy): domain Bacteria; phylum Desulfobacterota; class Binatia; order UBA9968; family UBA9968; genus DP-20. The sequence continues at coordinate 6,156 of JBIOXP010000016.1, forward strand.
TTCTTTGCCTTCGATATCGCGGGCGCCGCGGTATTTGCGATAATCGTGAATGGCATCTTCGAGAATGGCAGCAATCAGCGCTGTTTCCGGTTGAAGATATTCGCTGCGCCGAAAAGTATCGAGAAACTGCTGAGACTCCGAACTATCTTGGATTCGTGTTTCAGTAAGGTCCGCCATATTTTGACCTCCTGCCTTCGCCATTAACGACCGCAACTGCCATGCCATTCGTATCGTCGCGCCAGTGAGTTCTTACGTCTGGAACGATTAGTTCAGTTCGCAGATCTCGGAAAAATCGTATGAGAACTGATCAAAATTAAAAAAAACGAGGATATTATCGCAGCGTTTGGCGCGTAGTGCGTAAAAGCGCCGCAGTGCATCAGGTGTGCCCTCACGATCGCGTGACGGTAGTCACCCGCGGAACGGCAACGGTGATCACTTACAAGGCGCGAGCAACAAGGAAGCTTTATCGGCTGGGTAAAAATACTTCAGAAAATCCAGCGATAGACGCTAGAGTTTCGAAGTGTCCGCCGGATGTTCGCGCCAGCGCTTGCGACGGCTTAAAGGTGAACGACGCCCGCCCGCCGGGCGGAATTTCACCGGGCA
>JBIOXP010000017.1:0-8225 GCA_044869705.1 Binatia bacterium
AGTGTCGTAACCGCCGCCCGGGGCCAAGCCCACCGTCACGCGAATCGTCTTGCCTTTGTAAAAGTCGTCAGCTTGAGCAAGCGATGCGCTGGCGATAAATAACGCCGCGCTTGCGATTGCCGATAACCTTAGTAGTTTTTTCATTCGATCCTCCTTTGCGTTATCGGGTGGAAATCAATTTGTCGTTGCCTTCCCTGGCGAAAGGACCATGAGTTTTTTCTTTATGTTGGGCGTAATCGTCAAAATTTCCTCGACAGAGTGTTCTATGTCCTCGCCGGTTACCTTACCGATGACCAGCTTGCTCTTTTTTGCTTCGGCTAAAAAATCCGCATCCGCGACGGTTTTTTGCAACGCCAGGCGTAATGTCTGCAATCGATCTCTTGGTGTCTTTGGCGGGACCATTAACGGCCGCTGAAAATCGTACTGATTGGCCCATGCCTTGAACGCCTTTACATTGTCCTCGCCCTTGATGACCTTTGTGAACTGCGGGAGATTGGCAACCTCCGGATCTTCGACATGGCCGTGAATAACGAATGGAATTAATTTGTCATCGCCCTTGGCATCCAACATGGAGCGCGCGGTGACCCGCATGGATTCCCACCCTGAACAGAGCGCGTTGATTTCTCGTCGCTGGAGGGCGACGCGGATCGGGCCGGTGCCTTTGTATCCGGAGATCACCGTAAGATGAGTCCCCATCAACGCATCCATAAGCTTCGGCAAATCATCGGAGGAGGCGCCGGCGCGCGTTCCGCCGAATCGAAGTTTGTCCCCCGCCCTACGGACATCATCGAGAGTTTTGAACCCGGTAAATCCCATCACCATGCACGTCGGCCACCCTTTTCCGGGAGCGCCGATCCAGCCGAATTTTCGCGCATCGAAGCGAATCCCTTTAGCGTCCAACGCTTGTTGCGTCACCATGCCGCTATTGAAATCGCCCACGGTCAGACCGTCGGGTTCTGCTTTGTTGAACATGTAGTTCGCCGCCAATAGGCTTCCGGCGCCCTCCATGTTTTCAACGACGGCAGTCGGATTGCCGGGGATGTGCTTTCCGATGTGGCGGGCAACGGCGCGGGTGTAAGTATCGTACCCGCCACCTGGCGCATAACCGACGACGAAGCGGATGGTTTTGCCCGCATAGAACTCGTCACCATTGCTGAGCGTGGGAGCGGCGACGAATCCTAACAGAATAGCGACGGTCACTAGCGAGAATTTTTTCATATCAGCCTCCCAATTTTGCCGAGTTCGGCTTTTTCGGTTGCGCTTCGATCAGCTTTGCTCGAATCCCTAATTGCTGGGTTTCTTCGTCGACTTCACGAGGAAACTCAGATTCTGCTTTACCGTGTCCGACATCGAATAGATTTGCTTTACATAGCCGTCGATGTCTTCTCCGGCCACGGGCTCGACATCGAGTTTCATTTTTTTTGCTTCGGCTAAAAATTCGCGATCTCTGAGCGTCTTCGAAAAGGCTTTGCGCAACATCTGCAGCCGCTCGGGAGGCGCGCCGGGTGGTAGGGAAAACGGACGCTGAAACTCGTAGGAAGCCGCCCAGGTATTGTACGTTGCGAGATTGTCTTTGCCTTTGATGACTTCGGTAAACAGCGGCAGGTCTTTGACCTCCGGATCTTCGAGCCGCTTGTGCGTAATAAAAGGAATCAGTTTGTCATCGCCATTTGCGTCGAGCCTGGAGCGATTGGAAACCCGCATCGACTCCCAGCCCAAACAGGCCCCTTCAACCTCCCTCGATTGCAGCGCGATACGGATAGGCGAAGTGCCTTTGTAGCCGGTGATGACTTCGAAATTTGTTCCTGCCACGTTGTTTAAGATGGTCGGTGCATCGTCATAAGCAGTGCCTGCGCGTACGCCACCCATCCGGATCGTACGATTCGAATGAAGCACTTCACGCCACGTCTTCATTCCGGTGTAGGCCATGATCGCGCAGGTGGGCGATCCCTTGCTGGGCGCGCCGATCCAGCCAAACTTCCGGCCGTCAAACTTGGGGCCGCGATCGCCGAGCGCCTGTCGAATGATTTGACCGCTGATCCTAACGCCGATCGTCAAACCGTCGCGCTCGGCTTTGTTGTAGACGTAGTTGGCCGCAATCAGCGATCCTGCTCCATCCATGTTGTCCACGACCATCGACGGATGCCCCGGAATATACTTGCCGAGATGGCGCGCAACGGCACGGGCGTAAGTGTCGTAACCGCCTCCGGCCGGAGCGCCGACGACAAAATGAATAGTTTTGCCCTGGTAAAATTCATCGGCGAACGCATTCGAGAAAAGGAGAGCGATAGATAGCGTCACCGTAGCGATGGCGATTCGGCTTTTCATGGTCGTCCTCCGTTTAACAAACCAGTTAAGCCCGACAATGTGGCAAACTCCCCCCGGTCAACGGATGCCGAAAATGTCCTGATAAAGCCTCACCGTCTTGTTAAAATTTTTGTAATCCTCCGGATGCTCGACGATCCGCTTGTATCCTCTGAACAACCGCGGTGGATCGGGTTCGACGTCTTCACGCACCGGAATTCGCCTGAAGCCAACGAGCATTTTCTGACCTTGTTTCGACTGCAGAAAATCGATGAACAGCTTGCCGGCGTTCGGGTGCGGCGCCTTGGCCGCTAGCATCATCGGATTCACCTGAACCGGGACCGGCTCCAGGGGAACCCAATCGATGGGATGCTGTTTCGAAGTTTCTCTCTGAATGGTTGGCGCGTAAGCGATGATCAGGTAATACTCTCCGGCCATCGTGAGCTGCACACGATTGGTGTTGCCCCGCTGGACCACGGGATCCTGCGCGGCGAGCTTTCTAAAATAGTCGCCGGCCTTCTCCTTTCCCCACGCTCGAATGAGCCCGGCGAGAAAACCGTAGGCCGAGTCGTCAATGGAAATCTTTTTTCCTTTCCACTTGGGATCGAGCAACTGTTCGTAGGTCTTGGGAGCCTCGTCTTTTGTGACCATCCTGGTATTGTAACCGAGCACATACGGATTCACGTAATAAGCGGTCCAATACCCGTCATCATCGACCATATCTTTGTCGATGAACCTGCTCTCGGGCGAACGATACGGTGTGATCAGCTTCGACTGCTCAAAGGTGAGAACCGAGTCTCCCCGCGTCGATACCACATCCCAGGCATACAGACCGCCGCGCGCCTCGTTCTGAATTCGATTCAGCACCTCATCGCCACCGCCGCGAAACAGCTCCGGCGTGATGAACGGATACTTCTTTTGAAACGCATCCACGACTTTTTTGCTCTGACTCAAGGTCATGGTGGTGTAATAAGAGATCGCCCCTTCCTTCTTGGCGGCCTCAATAATTTTTGCATCTGAGCCTGCGCGCACGTTGGCAATCGACAGGGATGAAAGAAAAAAAACGCCGGCCATGAGAAACAATTTTGATCTGAATACTGGCATCATCTTAGCCTCCGATTCTTGCGTCCCATGGCGACCTACTTGTGAGTCACGCTTGTGCGCCCGTAGAGCCGGTCGAAAAAGCCCCTCCTTTTTAGGTTTTCGACAAACCGTAGATCCACCATGTCTTGTGCTTTAGCTTTCGCGGCTTTCGGATCCCAGGCAGCCTGAACGGCAAGCGTGTCGCTCAACCCCTCGAGCGTAGGATGCAGATCCTCTTCGAGAAGCTCCGCATACGCGTCCCACGACCCTTCCAGGACCTTAGGACTCGCGCCCCGCGTGTATTTCGCCATAATGCGGATCGACTCCTTTTTATTCGTTTTGAAGAAATGCACCGCTTCCGCCATGGACTTGACCATCGTTTCGACGAGCTTGGGATTTTCGCGAATCATCTTTCCGGAGGCGACGGTGCAGCTGAATTGAAAAGGAATTTTGAGCTTGGCCATGTCGATGATCACCTTCATGCCGGCGTTTTCGCCCTGAAGCTTTCCCGGCTCGGTGACCATCGTAAAGTCCGTCTGGCCATTGATGACCGCCGCGACACGCGCAGTGGACCCGCCGACCATCACCGCTCGAATGTCTTGGTAGTCGATGCCGAATTTCCGCAGGGCCAGACGCACGGCAAAGTCCGCCGAAGTACCGGGGATATGAGTCGCCAAGGTTCGGCCTTTGAGGTCCTCAGGCGATTTGATCGTTGGTTTGCCGATGATGTAGTAAGGCAGGGTGTTCACCAAGCTGTCGACAATGTAAATATCGCCACCCGCCAGTTTGCCGTTGATCGCCGAAGTACCGACGGCTCCGGCAAAGTCCAGATCGCCCGCGATCAAACTTTGGATCCCGCGCGTGCTCCCGTTGATGAAAATCATCTCGACGTCCACTCCGTTTTTCTTGTAAAACCCCGCTTCCTCGGCGATCCAATATGGCGCAGACGAGCCAGGCGAATCCGAAATATAGGCGAGGCGAACGCTTTGATTCGCCCCCGAGCTGCCGACGTAAAGAAACATGGATAAAAAGACGGCGATCACGCCGACTCTTATGAGTGGACGCTTCATAACTCCTCCGAATCCTTTTCGACTAAAAATATAGGGGAACAGGGGAAAATCTTTCGCCGGAGCAAAGCGCCGAGGAGAAGATTGTTTGCTGGTGGCGAGGGCTTCGGATTTTGTATTCTTCACTCGTCCCTCGCTAAGTCGTGCAGTGCTAAATTCCGAGCGGCGGCGCGCCGGGTGGTGACGGCTGCAGATCGGGATGTAGCTGTTTTACAGTTCTAAAGTAGATATGCGCGAAGAAAGTCGACGTGTTTACTCGGAAGTGAACTCGACGCGAATCCTGGGATGATGGCAAGCTTTGCTGATTTTCCCAGGGCACTGCGCCAACGAGATTTAAGTTACTGTTCAGATCAATGCCTCTTTCGTCTCGCTAGTGTTTTTGTCCTTCGAGCAAGAAAGAAGCCATTGACGCGCCCTCTCGAACCCTAGGTAAATTGCCGGCGCGATGGCGCGGGGGAAGCACTGAAAATCGTAATTGGAGTATAGGATTTTCACAGCGCCGACCGGCGATGCCAAATCGGTGTTACCGATGTTCACACTGCCGCTTCGGAGTAGCGGCTTCACCGCGCTGAAACGAAAGCTTTTTTCATGTTAGCCGATGCGCGTCCCCAGATCCGTGTGCAAGATCTTCACGGGGACTCTTCGGCTCAGCCGTGCTGTGTTGTTCACGAAGGAGTTGCGGAACGCGTCGACGGGGCTTTTTTGTATGTAGTTGCGCTCGTTCTCAGAAACAGAGCCCTTTGTGCGTCACCTTATGCCGATGTCCGACTAGATAACTATCCGGCATGTTCATTGCTCGTCGCACGGCAGCAATTTCCAAGTGCGCATACAACCATTTAAAAGCTCATAAGGAGAACCGATGGAAAAAGGTTTTTACAACGTCAATGCGATCTTACTCGCCGTGACTCTGCAATGTCTTACGGTAGTGGGGTGTTCGACGAGCGATCCGCAAAACATCGTCGCCTCAAAAGCAGGGGCACGAACGGCCCAAGCCTCCTTACCTACAAAAACCGTGAAAGCCGCAACCGACCGGCCCGCTTCCAGCCTTGATGCCCATCTCCAAGGAAAATCGGCTGCGGCGGGCCCGCTGAAAGACATCTTTTTTGATTTCGATCAGTATGCGCTTCGCGGTGACGCTCGCGACGCGCTCAAGTTCCACGCCGGATGGCTCAAAACCAATTCATCGGCTCAGGTTGAGATCGAAGGCCACTGCGACGACCGCGGCACTGGCGAATACAACCTTGCTCTCGGCGCAAAGCGCGCTCAAAGTGCCAAAGACTATTTGGTTGCGTTGGGAGTGCGCGCCGCGCGTATAAGCACGATCAGTTACGGCAAAGAGCTGCAGGTTTGTCATGAACCGACAGAAGCCTGCTGGCAACGGAATCGGCACGACCGGTTTGTTCTAAAAGAGCTTCCGATCAACTGATCGGCGACCAATAGTGATCATGTGTCAGTCGTACTGTGCAGGAGCACGGTCGGTCGGAGCGACGCCGGCAAATCCCTCGATAACGCCTTTTACAAAGAGGCCCCACGCCCGGGGGGATTTTTTCCTCGCAAACCGGGATTCTCATAAGATTCCCGATCAGGCAGGGGAATCGTATGCTTCGTGCCGGCTGGCTGCGATCGATTCTACCCGCCCCTTCCTTGCGATCGCGTAACACCGGGCCGACTCGTCAAATGCTCTACGTTCACGGCTCGCAAGCGCCAAAGTGGAATATTGCATTTTCAGTCGTAGCATCGGCGCTTTTGTTCGTTGGCTGCATCGTCACCGCTGCTTACGAAGATCACGTCATCGGAGATTACGGCAATCTCGAAGTTCGTCCTTCGCAATCGCACAATGGCTTTGTCGTGGCTGTACCCCACGGCACAACCGAGCCCGATGCCGTCGAGTACGCCAAAACAATCAGCGACTCGATGGGCGCCGGCATCGTGATCGCCTATGGCTTCGATAGCAACCGCAACGCGGCGGCACAGCCGATCATTGACAGCCGTGCTGTCGCTCCCAGTAATACGGCCGGAACGCCTCCGGGAAGCATCTATCCGGATTTCCAAACTTTGGTGCAATCGAGCGCCGTCGGTCCGCTAAAATTTTACCTCGAATTACGAACTGCCACGACTATGCTTGAACGGCCGCGCATTGAAGTGGCTTCCGCCGGTTTCACTTTCGAGCAGCTATACGAGTTGAAACGTTCCTATAGGGCCATCGAAACTTTTTCTCTCAAAGATCGAGGAATCGCGCGCGTTGAGCTGCGCATCAATCCACTCGACCCGATTTCCTGGAATGCGTACGGCACCAAGAATCACGGCGCTCTGATGCTCGCCGAAAAGGGATTGGTTTTGCGCTTGCCCACTGTTTTGACTCAATCGCGCAACAAATCTTTTTATCGTTACGTGATCAGCAAATGGCTTCGTCAAACGGTTCTGCAGGCTCAGACTCGCGCGCTCGGTTTGACCGAAACGACAGTCCAACAACTTCCGTATGGACGGATCGAGTTGACTCCGGGAACAGGCGCTTTGCGCGGGATCGTCATCGCCGCTCCGCACGGTAGCTTCGACTGGTACACTGGTGAATTGGTGGAGGAGCTAAGGTACCGAACCTCACTGCCGAGCGTCGTCACCCGAGGTTTTACTCCCACGGAGTGCGGTGGCTGGCGCATTGATGTCAATCGTCCTACGGAACGACGCTATCCCACGGACGACATCGAGCGGACAACCGAGCGGGCCATAAGAGTTTATCAAGAGTTCAAACAGACGGTGATGGCGGCTTCCCGAGGCCCTTTGAATCTCTACATCGACATGCACCAGAACGGCACAGAAGAGGATATCGTGGTGGCGACGCTAGGCATCACGCGGGCAGAGGCTGCCATGATCAAAGCAGGGTATCGGCAAATCCGGGATGAGGTCATCAGCGCGAATTCGCAGATCCCAAAAGTCAATTTCTTGATCGAACCGCTGGATGAAGTAAGCATTGGCGCCTGGGCGGCTAAAGATCACGGCATTTTACGACTGGCAAAGAAGAGTCTGCATTTTGAGCTGCCCGCGCACCACGTCTTCTACGGACAGTCCGCGCGCCAGGCGTATACCAAGATTCTTGCCGAATTGATCAACTCGATGATCACCAGACACTATTTCTTGTACCACTCTTCTTACAACAGCGAAGGTGAAAATTAGGCGCAGCGCGTCGAGCAGCGTCGTCAAATTCCCCAATGGCCCGTTTTATCGAAGGGGAGCGGACCGCAGGGCCGGGGTTTTTTTAATCGTCGCTCGTATTTGCATAAGAGCCTAGTTTGTCGATCAGGCAGGCGAGCGTAACGGCAGCACTAGGCGCAAACTCCCGACTGGCGCAAATCCGATCGAGCCTCACTGGGTTGCTAGCGTGATGACGAGGCCTTCAATTCTCTCTGCAGCTGGCGTCGCGTCAGTACGCGAGTGCGCTCGATGGGGTGCTCGAGCAACGGCCGAAGAAACCGGCTCGAGCGAGGCCCCAAGCGGTTCACCAGAATAATGATTTCCATGGATCGGTTCACGTCGCGCAAGTTCAAGGCCGTATCGGCGACGTTGACCAGCGAACCGGTGGATACCAGCACCGCGCTCTCCAACGGTTCGCGCCGCGCATGGTCCGTTGCCGTCAGCCCGTCGGCCACCGTCAGGACCTCGTAGCCGGCGGCTTTGAATCGTCTTTCCAGAATTTGGCTGTGATCGAACCCGACGAGTATCATCTTGCCCGGCTTGCGCTCGTCACTGGCCGGGCTGATGACACCGCAGCGGTGG
>JBIOXP010000018.1:0-6732 GCA_044869705.1 Binatia bacterium
TGCTCGCCGTTTTGCCTCTATCGACCGCGCTCGCATCATGGATTAGCGGACGATTGGCCGATCGGCTTGATGCCGCATTGATCGCCTGCGTCGGTTTGTTGTTGATCTTTGGCGGGATCGTCTACTATTCAGGGCTCGAAACCGATCGTAATCTGGTTTATATCATCGGCGCCCTCGCCGTGGTCGGTACAGGACTCGGTATTTTCACGCCGTCGAATCAAAAGGTGGCGTTTGCGTCGGTTCAGCAAGACGACTACGGTGTCTTGGCCGCGATACTCAGTTCATTCGGTACAGCCGCGGGAACGATCGGAACCACGATGGCCGTAGCATTGATGGAACTTCGCGGCGGCCCAAGGCTCTGGGCGGAACCGGCAGTTTTTGCCAGCGCGCAGCACTTCGCATTCTCGTGTTTAGCGCCGATTGGATTGTTAGCTGTGCTCATTGCTTATCTGAGCAGAGCTGCGGATTCACAGCGATGATGGGGGAAAGTGGAAATTAATTAGCTGGCGTAGGATATATAGAGATAAATTTTTGGCTCGGCTGAATCGCTAAAACCAAGACAGGTACCCTTCGCCAGGAGCAAGTCGGAACTCGTAGCCTATTTGGTCGACGGCTTTGTCAAATTTGCGTCTACGTATCCAGGTTTATTGCCGCGCTTCGATTCAACCTTGAGCCAGCCTTTTTCTTCTTCCACGACATTCAGCGTCGTTCCTCTCGGTACGTCAGCGACGACGGGGTAGTGCAGACCCGGTCCGCCCCTCACCTGTGTATCAGCGATCGTCTCATACTTACCGTCGATCTGCGGATTGAGCGTTTCTTTGGTTTCGCTTCCCGTTGCTGCTCGCACCGATGCCATTTCGACGTATCCGGGCGCATTGCCCTTTTTCGAGACAACCAGCACCCACTCCCCGTCCCTGCCGACGACGTTAACTTTCGCGTCGCGGTTGATATCCGCAATGGCGCGAAATTGTGGTCCCGGTCCGGTACGCACTTTGGTACTTTCCGTGGTTATGTAAACGCGCGTTTGTTCGTTGAGATCGGGGAGATCTTTCGCTTCGCTGGGTTTCTCTTTGCGATCGCAGCCAGCGGCCACGAGCAAAATCAGCCCGATCAAAAGCCGCCACGTTCTTAGATACCTGCTCATTGCGCCTCCGAAGTTTCTGGATCGTTCGATTATAACAGATTTTGAAAACAGCGGTTGCTCAATGAATCTCTTTCCAAACTTTCGCCAGGCTTTCACCATAGACGCTCAGATCCCATTCGCATAAATAGCCGAACGGCGTGAGCCACACATGATAGCCAGTCTCGCGCAAGCGCTCGGCCATCGAGCGGATTAGGGCATCGGCGCGAGCGGGTTCAGCGGTGTCACCGCCGAGGTGAGTGAAGGAATGCAACACGATGTTGCGCAGATCGCGCTTATTGGCGAGCCATTTCAAGTGTTTTATCGATTGACGCAGAATGGAAGCCTCACGCTCCTGTACCAGATCGCCTGTTTCGCAGTGAAGAAAGGCGACGACGGCCTCGTGCACTTCCTGCTCAAGCTCCTGGTCCGGCACCTCGGGGAGCGTTTTTGAGTGGCTCTTCCAGCGAAATCTTTTCGCTTGAAAGCAGAGCAACTTCATCAAGCTAGCTCAATAGTAGTGCAAAAAATTCTTGAGGATCTTTTTACCCTCTTCGTTAAGAATTGATTCAGGATGAAACTGCACACCTTCGACGGGAAATTTGTTGTGCCGGACGGCCATGATGACGTCTCCGGCGGTGGCGCTCACGGATAACGCTTCGGGTAAAGTTTTCGGATCGATAATCAGGGAGTGGTAACGCATCGCGGCGAAGGGATTTTTTACATCGCGAAAGATCGTGCGAGAATCGTGGCTGACCTCGGACAGTTTGCCGTGCATGATTGAAGGCGCCCGCACGATCCTCCCGCCGTAGGCGGCGCCGATCGCCTGGTGGCCCAGGCAAACCCCGAGGATCGGCACATGTTCTCCGAACCGCGCGATCGTACTGCATGAAATCCCTGCCTCTGCGGGCGTGCAGGGGCCGGGAGATATGACGATCTTTTCCGGTTTGAGCGTGTCGATCTGGTCCGTGGTGATGCGGTCGTTAAGAAAAACTTTCACCTCCGCGCCCAACTCGCTCAGATAATGATACAAGTTGTAGGTAAAGGAATCATAGTTGTCGATCAGCAAAATCATGATCGACTCCACTGCTCGGCTAGCGTGACCGCTTTAAGCATGGCGCGGGCTTTATTCAGCGTCTCCTGGTATTCGGTTTCCGGATCGGAATCGGCAACAATGCCCGCGCCCGCGGTGATAAAGACCTTCTTGCCTTTCATAATGATCGTGCGGATCACGATGCAGGTATCGAGGTTTCCGTTATAGCCGAAATAGCCGATCGCCCCGGCATAAAGCCCGCGTTTCTGTGGTTCCAACTCGCTGATAATTTGCATTGCGCGGATTTTTGGCGCGCCGGAAACCGTGCCCGCGGGAAACGCCGAGACGAAAAGATCGAAAGCCGTCTGATCGCTGGCCAGCTTGCCGCGGACATTCGAAACGATATGAATGACGTGAGAGTAGCGCTCGATCGCCATCAGCTCATTGACCTCGACGGTGCCCACCTGTGCAACTCGGCCGACGTCATTGCGTCCCAGATCGACCAGCATGATGTGCTCGGCCCGCTCCTTTGGATCGCCGAGCAGATCGGCTTCGAGTTTTTGCTCCTCTTCCGCGGTGCCACCACGCGGCCGGGTCCCGGCGATCGGACGCAACTCGATCGTATCGCCGGTCAGCCGAACCATGGTTTCCGGTGACGAGCCGATGACCCGGAGATCTTCGAGCTCGAGATAGAACATATAGGGTGACGGATTGATGAAACGGAGAGCCCGATAAATCTCGAAAGGATCGGTCTTAGTTTCCGTCTCAAGTCGCTGACACAAAACGACTTGAATGATGTCGCCGGCTTTAATGTACTCTTTGCCTTTCACGACAGCGCTGGTGAATTGCGCCTTGCTCAGGTTCGAGCGGAACTTGCGGTCTGCGCGGTTTTGGCTGACATCTCGCGTTTCTATACCACGTGGTTTTTTCTGCAAAGTCGAGATCACGTGATGAATGCGGCGGAGCGATGCATCGTAGGCCGCGCGTAAACTGGTTTTTTCGGCTAACTGGACATTGTCGATGACCTTGATGGTATGCTTCAAGTTGTCGAAAGCGATTAGGGTCTGTACGAACAGGAAAAAAATTTCCGGAAGATCGAGCGGATCTTTTTTACCATTACGGACCTGATGAAACTGCTCGACAGCGTTGTACGAGACGTAACCGAGCGCGCCCCCGAAAAAAGGCGGCACCCCAGATATGCTGACCGGACGACAGTTCTTTAGCAACTGCTCCAGTGCTTTTAGCGGCGCCCCGGAGCTGAATCGGCGAGATTTGCCTCCTTCGATAACCTCGACTTCAGAACCGCGCGCCTTGAACACTCGGTACGGGCGTGTTCCCAAAAACGAATAGCGCGCCCAACGTTCGCTGCCTTCCACACTTTCAAGTAAAAAAGCGTAACGATCCCGCTCGAGTCGTTTAAAAAATGAGAGTGGCGTCTCAAGATCCATCAGGAGTTCCTGATAGACCGGAATCAGATTGCCGCGCTTTGCGAGCGCGCAAAACTCTTCATAACTGGGTTGGATCATAGCGTTTTAGAAAAGAAAAAGGGCCATAAGTGTACCACCTATGGCCCTCACGTCGTTTCACGAATTGGTGAAAAGTCAGCCACGGCGGAAACGCTGTCGATTCCGCCAGCGCCGCCAGCATGAAACAGTCCGATGAATCCTCAACGGCTTCATTTGCCGCTATCTTGCCGGATTGCGCACTGGGGGTCAAGCATACACGCCCGTTAAGCAATACCAATCGCGCTGATTTGACAACGATGGTTTGCCGGGGTAGCTTAAAACGCTTTTTGGAATTTGCACATTTCTCGTTCGCGTTCGGTATCTGCTGAGCGCTTCATCGGGAGGAAAATATGGTTCGACGGGAAAAAACCAACTACGTCATTCAGTCGGTTTCCCATGCGCTCGACGTGTTGGAGCAGTTCAATGGAACTACCGATGAAATTGGCGTGACTGAATTGAGCAAGCGCCTGAAGCTGCACAAGAACAATGTGTTTCGCTTGCTGGCAACCCTTGAAGCCCGAGGTTATATTGAACAAAACAAGAGCAGTGAAAATTATCGGTTGGGGCTCAAGTGCTTACAGCTAGGACAAACGTTCATCCACCAAATGGGCTTGCTGCTCCAATCGAAGGCGGTTTTGGTTGATTTATCAAAGACAACGCAGGAAAGCGCTTACGTGGCGATCCGAAAGCGCGATGCAATCATCCCTTTGGATTTTGTCGAGTCGCCGCGACCGGTCCGAGTGGTTTCATTTTTGGGAACAGTATTGCCGGCGCATTGCACCGCCGCAGGCAAGGCGCACTTGACGTTTGAATTGGAATCGGCAGGCGGACAAAATTTGCCCGAGCATCTGGAACGGTACACGGAAAACACCATCACCGATCGGAGTCTTTTGCGTGATCAGATTATCATGATCGGAGAGTGCGGATATGCGGTGGAGCGCGGCGAATTTGCCGAAGGCGTGAACGCAGTGGCCGTTCCCATCCGCGACTATACTCGATCCCTCGTCGGAACGCTTGCCGTCGTCGGGCCGGAAAATCGGTTGAGCGACGAAACGATTAACGCGGAAATTGCGCCCGTGCTGCTCAAAGCCGGAAATGATCTCTCCAAAAGGCTTGGATTTCCCGGGTGAGCCAATCCGATTGAACGCCGCCTTTGCAAGACAAACCCGTCATATAGCCAGAGACACTACCGCAGCCGGTTCGCACATCCGCGCTGTCAAGCTGCCGCAGCATGGTCGAGCACTCTTCCGATACTCTAACCGTGTGTCATCGCAACGATAACTGAGACGGAGGTCAATCACAGCGACATGTTGAGCACGACGGAAAAAATTATTTTTGTTCTGCTCGCGGTAGGATGTCTCTCGTACGGCGCGCAAAGATTTTATGCGGTTTATCGCGCGATAAAACGGGGCAAGCCCGATGCGCGCTTCGATCATCTTTTGAAGCGCATTCAGAGCGCGCTGTGGATCGTTTTGACGCAGGAATCGGTTTTTAAAAAGCGGCCCGTCGTTTCGCTCCTCCACGCATTAGTATTCTACGGCTTTGTCTTTTATTTCCTGGTGAACCTCGTCGACCTGATGGAGGGATTCTTCGCCGTCGAGGCGCGCCACGGCGCCTGGAACGCGTTCAACCTGGCCGCCGATCTTCTGACCAGCGCTGTTTTGATCGGCATCATCGGCCTCGTATTGCGGCGCTGGCTTCTCAAGCCGAAAGATTTCGTCTTTCCGGCCAACGTGCCGGTTCTCCCGGAAGTTCGCGCGGGAATTGCTCGCGATTCTTCGGTGGTTGCCGGATTTATTCTGTTTCACGTCGGCTCTCGGCTGCTCTTCAAGGCCACACAATTGGCGGAGCAGGGAAGGGATTATTATCAGCCCGTCGGTTCGCTATTGGCCTCTGCCTTTGCGGCTGTGGCACCCGGCGGCTGGGAAGTCACGAATCATTTCTTTTGGTGGGGCGCATTAGGCTCAATCCTGCTTTTTATTCCGTATTTTCCACGTTCCAAGCACATCCACATTTTTTTAGCGCCGATCAATCTGGCGCTAAAAAAGAAACGCCCGGGCGCTCTCGCTCCAATGGATTTCGAGAAGGAAGAAGTCTTCGGCGCCGTCAAACTTGAGGATTTCACATGGCCGCGTCTTTTAGACTCGTATGCCTGCATTATGTGCAATCGCTGCCAGGACGTTTGTCCGGCAACCAATACCGGCAAAGCTTTGAGCCCGGCGGCGATTCTGATCAATGAACGTTACGAGCTGAATAAAATCCTGCCGCAATTTGCCTCCGGCGAGGCGAGTCCGCGGCCGTTGCTGGAATTTGCGCTCAACGACGAAGCGGCGTGGGCCTGCACGACGTGCAATGCCTGCATCGAAGTTTGCCCGGTCGGCAATGAACAGATGCTGCACGTCATCGATGTGCGTCGTGAGCGAGTGCTTACGGCCGCGGAGTTTCCCAAGGGGCTACAAAACACCTTCAACCATATGGAGCGGGTGGGGAACCCCTGGGGCATGTCGGCCGACGAGCGGCTGGTCTGGGCGAAAGGCCTGGCCTTTCCGGTTCGGGACATCGAGCAGGCGCCGGACGCGGAGGTGCTTTATTGGGTCGGTTGCACCGTGGCCTTCGATCCGCGCGCTCAGAAGATCGCCCGCGCGATGGCGACGATTTTCGATGCCGCCAGCGTCGACTGGGCGGTGCTCGGTAAGAATGAGAAATGTACCGGGGATCCGGCGCGGCGTAGCGGCAATGAATATCTCTTCGCGCAAATGGCCGAGGAAAATATCGCCGCTTTGAATGGGATTAAGCCGCGAACGATCGTGACGACTTGTCCCCATTGCTATCACACGATTGCCAATGAGTATCCACAATTCGGCGGAAATTTTGTCGTAAAGCATCACACAGATTTCATCGACGAATTGATTCGCAGCGGCCGATTGAAGCTCGCCGCCAAAACCAACGGTGCGGTCACCTACCATGACCCTTGTTATCTGGGCAGGCATAACGGCATCTTCGAGCAGCCGCGGCAACTGATTCAGTTCGCCGGAGCAAAACTCGTTGAACCGGAGCGGACTCGGAAAAACAGC
>JBIOXP010000019.1:0-8486 GCA_044869705.1 Binatia bacterium
GGGAACTGAGCGGCGGCAACTCGCCAGCGATTCAGGAACTGCGAACGGCCAATGAGCACCTCGAACAAGAGAGAGACAATTTGGCCGCGCACATCACTGAGCTCGAAAAAAAACTCAGCGCCACCGCGCAGAGTATTTCTGAATTGGACCACATCCGCGCTCGATCTGAGCGAGCCGAGCACGAGCAGCAGGCACTGCTCGAACAGATCCACCAGCGAGAACTTGAACTCGCTGAATGGCAATCGCGAGCTAGCGAAGCCGAGCAACATCGCCAACGGCTCGCCGCTTTGCAGACACCTTATCATGCGCTCGTTTCAAAGCAGGCGGAGTTGTCAGAAAAACAGCGTGAGTTGCAGGCCGATCTGGAAGCTTTCGCGAAATTAATGGATCACCGCCAGGGTTAACTGATCACCGTCGCTGCGGCCCAAAGCCCGTCGCGCAAGACAGCATACCATTAAGCGCGAGAGCGAATGGGAATGGACGCAAGGGTCAGGATTCAGGAACGCCAATCGGAAACAACTATTCAGAGCAGGGGCTCCGCCCCTCTTCCCCAACCCAACTAGCAATCGCAGTCTCGCTCAAAACTGACTTCCCATTCTCAAAGATTTGTCTGATTTCGAATTTGACGCCCAGCGTGCCTGCGCTGCTGATATCAAGCACTGAAGCACTCACCACTGCGAAGCTTTTTGTTTGCCGCCTTGCTATGCCGGTGAATGGTAGTTTTCTATACTGGCTTACAGATGCGTCTTCATTACGAAGTCCAGGGCGAAGGGCGCCCGCTGCTTGTTCTACACGGCTTTCTCGGCTCGTCGGACAATTGGCGCGGGATGCGGAAGCGTTTTGCAGCAACATACAAAGTGTTCTCCCTCGATCAGCGAAATCATGGAAGCTCGCCCCATAGCAGCTCGATGAATTATGGCGTCATGGCAGGCGACGTGCGCGAATTTATGTTCGAGCAGGGTCTTTCACAAATTTCCCTGCTTGGCCATTCAATGGGCGGCAAAGTAGCGATGCAGTTCGCCTGCGAATCGCCGGAGGCGATTGATAAGCTCGTGATTCTGGATATCGGTCCCAAGGCTTACCCGCCGACACACCGCCTATTGCTGCAAGCCATGCAGAACCTGAAACTGGGCGGATTAAAAACCTACGGCCAAGCCGAAGCGGCGCTGCACGCGACAATTGCGGATTCAGCGCTTTGCAAGTTTGTCGTCAAGAACCTCACGCGAGATCCGAACGGCGCGTTTCAGTGGCGCATCGGGCTCGATGAGCTGGCCGCGAACTACGATCAATTGATCAAAGCACCCGCCATTCCGAATCGTTTTGAGAAACCCACTTGCTTCATTCGCGGCGCCTTGTCGCGCTTTATTGAGGACCAGGATGTTGCCGCGATTCGCGAGTCTTTTCCGCTCGCGGAATTCCACACGGTTCCAAATGCCGGCCATTGGGTGCACATTGATGCGCCCGCAGAAGTTCATCGGATCGTGGATGAGTATCTTCGCCGCCCGTAGGGTAGACCTTGCAAGGCCCCTCATGTTATGAGTCGGTAAGGTTTTAATCGGCGGGAGGC
Organism: Binatia bacterium; assembly: GCA_044869705.1. Classification (GTDB taxonomy): domain Bacteria; phylum Desulfobacterota; class Binatia; order UBA9968; family UBA9968; genus DP-20. The sequence continues at coordinate 1,568 of JBIOXP010000019.1, forward strand.
GAGCAATGGCGAAACGCAAGAGTATCCATATCGAAGGCATGGAACACGGCGCGCCGATTCCCAACGGTGTTGTCATTGGCAACATGATTTTTTCCTCGGCGATCTCCGGCAAGGACGGCAAGACCGGCGTGTTATCGTCCGATCCGGACGAACAAGCCGACGCCATGTTTCGCAACCTTCGGCTGTTTATGGAAACCGCCGGCGGCACGCCGGAGAATATCGCCTATATGAAACTCTACTTGAAAGAAGAAAAGCTGCGTGATTCCGTCAACAAGGCCTGGGTTAAGATGTTTCCTGACGAGCATGACCGGCCGGCGCGACACGCGATGAAAACGGAACTCAGAGGCAACAATCTGTTTCAAATCGAAGTGATTGCGGTTTTATAAAGAGAGACTCACAACGAGGAGGTTCGTTCAATGGGCATTGAAATCGTCGATCTCGTCGATATGGCGCATAAAGAAAAACGGCGCAAGAATATTTTCAACACGGCGCGTTTTCATGCTTGGATGCATTACTACAAACCAGGGCAGAAAGACGCCATGCACTGCCATAACGCCGACCAGACCTTCGTTGTTTTGGACGGCGAATGCACGATGAGCTTTCCCGACGGCGGCAAGATCACTTTAAAGCCCGGTCAGGCGGCGCTGATCACCGGCGGATCGTTTTACACGCTCGAGAACACCGGCGACAGACCTATGATCATGATGGGCAACCGCTCCGGACCGGCGGAGAAAATTCAAATCATCGATTACGTGACGCGCAAAGACGTTCGGCAGCAAGCGCAGAACGCGGACTAAAAGTTCAAGCGGTTCAAAACATTCGAAGTGTTCAAATCCAACCGCGTGTTCACGGTTGAACGATTTGAACAGTTGGCACGGCTTGAACCGAGCTCTTACAACCCGTAGAGCCGCTTCGGATTGTCGTAGCTGATTTTTCGCTTCGCGGCTTCGGGAAGATCCTCGCGACTGAGGAATTCATCTACAGCTTTTTTCATATCGACGATTCCCTCGTGGGGGAAGTCCGACGCCCAAAACAGGCATTCTTCGCCTAACAGCTCCAAGTCTCGCTTCGTGGTCATCTCCTCACCGCATTGGAAATAAATCTGCCCGCGCTCGAGCAACTGAGATGGGCGCGGTAATTCGCCCATGCGCGCTTCCATCTTGCTCATCAGGTAGGGCACCCAACCGCAGCCCGCTTCCAAGAAAGCGATCTTGAGATCGGCATATTTGCCCAGCACGCCGGAAAACATAAAGTTGGTGAACTGCCGCATCTGCGGCCAGACATGCGCGAGCGTCGCCGCTTCGCCGCGCCACATGAAGAGATCGTTATTGCGCAACGAGTTCTGCGAATGGACGGCAAGCATACAACCGAGTCGATTGGCTTCTTGATAGACAGGATGAAACTCGGGATGTCCCAGCGGGCGTGGCAAACCGTCGGCGGGCAGGACGGCCCCGACCATACCGTATTGGTTAACGGCGCGCCGCAATTCACTCACCGCTGCCGGCACGTCCTGCAATGGGAGAATGGCAATCCCTTTCAATCGAGATTCGTGCCGCAAGAAACGATCGTAGAGATAATCATTGTAGGCGCGGCTCAGATCGGCGGCAAAGTCAGTCATGCCGACTTGGCCGATGTGCATGAAACGGGTCGGATAGACGACCGCCGCTTCGATATTGCCTTGGTCGAGGGCGAGCTGCCAATCCTGCAGGGTGGGAATGAGAAACGACGAGCCCGTGCCGCCATGCCCGGCTTGGCGGTGCCATCCATGGTGCGGCAGCAAGGGAAAGTAAAGCACTGCGTCGCGCCGTTTCTTGTAATGCTCCGGCAGATACTCGAAAACGTCGCTTTCGATTTCGCGGATGTGACCATCCGCATCGATCATCTTCCAATCAGCCATCTTGTCTCCTGATAGACGCGCTGCGCTCAGCGGGAGCGATAAATCGCGCTTTACAATCTATACGATTCTCTGTTGCCATCCGCCCTCATCGACCGTGCATCCTCATTTATCCGTCGGCGATCATCTCACCGAAGCGCGCGCAGAATTCCCCGATCGCGCCGTGGTGAACGAAATCGGCGATCTCGTCGAGCGGCCCCGGCTCGCGATTCACAATCGCTAGCACCGCGCCACCGCGCTGCGCCACGACGGGAAACGACGCCGCGGGTTGTACTTGCAACGAAGATCCCATGACAATGAAGATCTCCGCCTGCTCCGTCCATTCCTGAGCCTGGCGCATCGCCGCTTCCGGCATCGCTTGACCGAAGGATATCGTCGCCGATTTGAGGATGCCGCCGCAGGCATCACATTTGGGCGATGCAAACTCGCCGACCAATCTTTTCATCACCTCGTCGGGATCATATTCGCGGTCGCATTTAAGGCAAAGCACTTTGCGATTACTGCCATGGAGCTCGACGATTTTATCTTCCGGCACACCCGCCTTGCTGTGCAAGCCGTCCACGTTTTGCGTGATCAGGCCGATCAACTTTCCCTTCGCATCCAGTGCATGCACGAAGTAGTGGCCGATGTTCGGCTTGGCGTTTTTATACTGCTCCCAACCATCGAGTCGTCGCTTCCAGGCTTCGATCCGCGCCGCTTCACTGCTCAAGTATTCTTGATGAGTCACCGGTCGATAGCGCGTCCAAATTCCACCCGGGCTTCTGAAATCCGGAATGCCTGACTCCGTGCTGATCCCGGCGCCCGTAAAAACCACGACTGCATCGCTGCCGCGAATCTTCTCGGCAAAATCATTCAAATCGAGCATGAGCAAATTTATAGAACAGCGGCGGCGGCCAAGACAACCGTCGGCTATTCCTTTGGATCGATCGGCGCAGGCAACCGCAGTCTTAACGAGAGTAGTCCGCCTGAACCGATCAAAAGACCCGTCACAACGAAGCCGGTCGCGAACGAACCCCCATCGCCCATGGCGCCGATGAATGTCGGAATCGCGCCGCCGCCGATGATGTAACCGACAGGAACGGAAAACGCGACGGCGAGATTACGCCCGTTCGGCGGAGTGATCATGGCGACCGCGGCAAATGCCGCCGGAAAGAACCACACCGCTAACAATGGCTGAAACAATACCGCGGCTCCTAGTGCCCGGCCGGTTACGATTCCGAGAAGCAATGTCACGATACCGGTGAAGACGAGGCTAATGGCAATTGTCTGTCTGGCTCCGAGCTTGTCTGACGCCCAGCCACCGAGCAGACCGAGGAACGGGCCATACGAACGCGAAAAGGCGACGATCGTATTCGCCGTACTCTGCTCGAAATTGCGCTCGCTCACGAGATAGAGCGGCAACATGGCGTAAACCCCGATCGTGGAGCTAACGCCGACACCGAAGAGCGCCATCATCAGCCAGAACGCCGGCGTGCGCACGAGCACAGCGAATGCTTGCGAACCCGGCGCTTCTCCACGAAAGCCGCCGCCGCGACCAAATCGCCCGAAGCTGGTACTTGCGAGAAGCGCGAGAACGCCGAAGGCGCCCAAGCACGTGCGCCAAGTTGACCAACGAAGAAAAATCTCGGCGAGAAAGGGAGCCGCAAAAAACGCCACATTGGGCGCCAGCTCGTGAATCGCGATCGCCTTACCCCAGTGTCTCTTGTCGACCAAAGCCGTAATCGTTGCGATCGCTGAAGGCAAATAAAAACCAGCGGCGAAACCCAGCACAATCAAGCCGCACCGGATCAACCACACACTGCTCGCTGCCGCAATGGTTAGCAACGCGCTGCTCACGCCTGCGAGAGAAGCGACAATAGCTACTCGGTGGCTCGAGCGCGACGTCAGCACGCCCGATGACAACAGCCCGGCCAAATAGCCGCCGGAGCTCAAAAAGAAAAAGAATCCCGCCTGCCTGTGACTGATCGCCAATTCTCTTTCGATGGTGGGGAGAAGTGGCGATAGAATAATGCGCGAGGCGAAATTAAGGAAGAAAAGACCGGCGAGAAAAAAAACCGGCCTCACTTGGGCGCGAAAGGATCCATCGCCGGGTGCTCGATCGGAATCTCGATTGAGCGGACTTTTCTTGAGCGCGGCCGTTGAGGTATTGTCGCCCTGCATGAGATAAGCGTGTGCTTGCTGAGTTTTTACATACAAGCAGAAACAAACCAAGCGTGAGCTTATGTTAGAATCCAAATTTGTGCCGTTCTTGCCGCCGCCGTGCACTGACACCGTCTCGACGGTGAAAGCACAGAAAGCGCGATCGCGCCGGGCGTTCTTACGCGCGCTCCTGGGGACCTTTGCCGGCGCCCAGCTCGATCCCCTAGTGCGTTCCATCCTGCACGACGGGACGCTCTTGGCCGAAGCCGCGGAGCTTTCCGGCGATGCGATTACCGTCGACTTGCATTGCCATCCCAATTTAAGCCGCGGGGGCAGAAGATTGCCTGAGTTTGACGCCGATGTTCCGGATAATATGCTCACAGGCGGCCTCGATGCTGGCGTTTTTGCCGTCCGTGGTGATCACGGCACGCTCCGTCGAAGCCCGACGGGCCATTACACTGAGAGCCGTAAGCCCGTTACCGGCGAACTCTTTCAGGGCAGCCGAGATCAACTGGACAAAGTGCTGAAAGCCTCCCAAGCGGGAAACATCGCTTTGGCCACCTCGCCCACCGATATTATGGAAGCAAAGAAAAATCGCCGCCCCTCTGCCGTTCTGGCGATCGAAGGCAGCGACCCTCTCGAGGGCGATCTATCGCGGGCAAGATTCTTCTATGACCTCGGTGTGCGTGTGCTGCAATTGATGCATTATCGAATCAATGAAGTGGGCGACATCATGACCGAAGCGCCGCGTCACAAGGGACTCACGCCATTCGGTCACGACGTCGTCAAAGAAATGAATAAGCTCGGTATGCTGATCGATCTCGCGCACGCCTCGTCCGCCACGATCAGCGGCGTTCTTGCGGCGAGCCAGCACCCGGTGATCTGCTCCCATACCGGCGCTTACGCCCTGAGGGCCAACTCGCGCCATCTCGAGAATGCGGACATGACGGCGATCACTAAAAAAGGCGGGATCATCGGCGTCTGGCCCTTGCTGCGTCGCCGCGACAATTTTCAGAGTTACATCCGCGAGATTGAGTACGTAAAGAACTTGGTCGGCGCGGATCACGTGGGCATTGGCACCGATTTTTTCGGCATTGCCAGCCAGACCGCGATTCCGACGCACAAAGAGTTCGCGCTGATTCCCGCGGCGTTATTGAGTCGTGGATACCGGGAAAGCGACGTCGAAAAAATCGTCGGCGGCAACTTCATGCGGGTGTTTCGCGAAGTCGCGCGCCCTACCGGGTAAATCGCTTTTTGCGCCTGCCGTAAGGCGATTGCGTCATGCCCGAGCAGCGCGAAATTCCGCATGTGTCGTGTTCTCAGGCGTGCACGCATAATTCTCGAAATAGCAGTCTGAGCCGAAAAACAACGATTTCATCAAAAATGCAAAACCGGGGAGGTATCAATGTCAGTTAAGCTTCTACACATTCTCGTTCTAGCCGCGATGCTGCTCGGGTCACCGGTGGCTGTTTCGGCCGCGCAGACTCTTGTCCCGCTGCGACTTCTCTATCCGAGTTTCGCCGGCTCATGGGGCACCGCCTGGATCGCGAAAGAAGCTGGTTACTTCGCCAATGAAGGGCTCGATGTCGAACTGATTCGTGTCGGAGGGAGCACGCGCATGGTCGCCGCTTTGCTTGGCGGCAGCGCGCCGATTATTCAGGCCGGTGCGTCGGCGGCTTTGGCCGCGACTGCGGCCGGTAGCGACGTGGTCATTATCGGTTCGACCGGCACGGTTTCGCCTTTTCGTCTCATGGCGCGCCCCGAGATCAGACAACCGTCTGATTTGAAAGGCAAACGCGCCGGAATAACGACCTTTGGCTCGACCTCGGATCAAATCGTGCGCATGGCTCTGAAGCATTTCAATCTCGAGCCGAATAAAGACGTGGCCCTGCTCTCATTTGGAGCGCAGCCCGAAGTCTTCGCTGCGCTGCAAAGCGGCGCCGTGCAAGCCGGCGCGTTGAGCTTTCCCCTCTATGCCAAAGCAACCCAGCTCGGCATGCGCGAGTTGATCAACTTCGGCGAGCTTGGAATTGAAGATATCAACGGGACCGTGATCACAACCCGTCGCTACATTGCGCAACAGCGCGACGTCGTTCTGCGCTTTCTGCGCGCCTTCACTCGCGGCATGCAGCGCTACCGGAGCGACAAGGAATTCAGCAAGAAAGTTTTGGCCAAGTACGGCAAAATAAACGACCAGGAGATTCTCGAAGGCACCTGGCAAGACTACGCTCCGACCTTGCAGAAGACTCCGCGCCCTTCGCTCAAGGCCATTCAGTTTTTGCTCGAAAATCAATTCCCCGGGAAAAAACCCGCGCCCAAGCCGGAGGAATTTGTCGATTTGTCATTGGTCAACGAGTTGGAGAAAACCGGTTTCTTCGACTCCGTCAAGTAAAGGTGTCGATAACCATCGCACGGCAGATTTAATGCGCCAACCGCCCGGCGAGCGATTGAATTTGATCCATTGCTCCTTTTAACTCGGGCGTATACATCCGCGGCACGCACTCTCCGCAAATCTCACTCGCCAGATTGCCAATGGCGTGTAGAGCGCCGTCGAGATTTCCAGATTCGTCATTCTCTTCCGGACACGCCTCGCTCAACTCGACAAGGCTCTGAAGGCAGATCAGCAAATTTGCCAGGATTGATTCCAGCGTGTCCTCGTCCGGTTCGATGTGCGATTTATACAAAAGATCATGAATGGTTTGCAGCTCGCCGCGAAAAACCCTGACCGTGCTTTCCAGTCGCCGTAAGACATGGTGAGACAGTGCACCCTGCTCAGCCTGGAGCTGGTGTACCGAGGCGAGATCGGAAAAAACCATGTGCAGGTTGGTGCGCACGCGATCGAGCCGATCTTCAAAGGTCGTCCGGTGAATCTCGCCGGTGAGCTCC
>JBIOXP010000020.1:0-10583 GCA_044869705.1 Binatia bacterium
ATGGACTGCATGATCGTTACCTTTGCGCATTGGGAAGAAGGTTTCATCGTCCGGCAGGGAAATCCCAAGAAGATTCGGACCACCGCCGATATTGCAAAAACCACCATCCGAATCGTCAACCGCGAAAAAGGTTCAGGCGCGCGCCGCCTCCTCGACAAGCAATTGAAAGCCCAGCGCATTCAATCCGATCGCATCAAAGGTTATGCCGATGAAGTGTTTTCCCATCTCGAAGTCGCGGCGCGAGTGAAAGCGGGTCTGGCAGACACCGGCATTGGCGTGCGCGCGGCCGCGTCGATCTGCGGTTTGGACTTTATCCCGTTGCAACGGGAGCGTTACGACTGGGTTATTCCCAAGGCTTACTACGAGACATTGAGCGGGTTGCAAGTACTGCTTGATACGATCGTTAGCAAACCGTTCAGAGACGAACTCGAAGCTTTGGGCGGCTATGATATGCGGGAGAGCGGAAAAATCGTGAACGCTGCCGCTGACAAGAAGGTTTGAACCGCAGCGCACAGTCCGTCTGTCGCAAAAATTAACATGAGAGATCGAGAAAATGGTTCGAGACCTGCGCAAAGTTCTTTTCCTGATTGCGGTATTTTTCCCTTTAGCAGTTACCCGGAGCACTGCGTGGGCGGACAAAATCTTGGTTTCCGCCGCGGCGAGCCTTACTGATGTTCTGAAGGAAATCAGCACCGGCTACCGGACCAATTCAAAGCATACCCCAATATTCAATTTGGGTCCCTCGAGTGGATTAGCGCGGCAAATCGAACAAGGCGCGCCAGCGGACATTTTCTTTTCCGCCGATCTGCCGCAGATGGATACGCTGGAAAAGAAAAATCTGCTTGAACCGGGCACCCGCAAGAACTTGCTGTCGAATCAACTGGTGATCATCGTGCCGGCGGATTCCAGGCTCGTCATTTCGTCGCTCAAAGATTTGTTGAAGCCTGATATCAAAAAAATCGCGCTTGCCGAACCATCGTCGGTTCCTGTGGGAGTGTACACGAGAAAGTATCTAAGTGACGAAAATCTCTGGGAACAAGTCAAGCCCAAGATCGTGCCCGTCCAAGATGTCCGCGCGACACTTGCTTCGGTCGAGTCTGGTAACGTCGAAGCCGGATTCGTTTACAAAACGGACGCGGCAATCTCTAACACGGCGAAAATCGCCTGCGAAGTGCCGGTCGACAAAGGACCGAAAATCACCTACCCAGCGGCGATCGTGAAAGAATCGAAGCATAAAGACGCGGCGCGCGACTTCATGAATTATCTTCAGAGCCCTGCCGCGAAGCACGCTTTCAGGAAATACGGCTTTGTCGTATTAGACTGAGGACCTTGTCTATCTGTGATCCTGTCATTCGAGACCTGGCAAATCACTCTCTTTTCCCTCGCCGTCGGACTCGTCAGTACGGTGCTGATTTTGCCGTTCGGCATCGCGTTGGCGTGGCTGTTTGCGCGCAGGGAGTGGCCGCTCAAAAGCGTCGTCGAAACAATCGTTTTATTGCCGCTGGTGATGCCGCCGGTATCGACCGGCTTGATCCTGTTAAAAATATTCGGCCGCCGCAGCCCCGTTGGCCAGTGGCTTTACCAAAGAGGTTTTGAAATCGTCTTCAACTGGAAAGGCGTGCTCATCGCGATGGCCGTGATGTCTTTTCCCCTGCTCGTCCGTTCGGTGCGCACGTCCTTCGCGGAAGTGAACCCGCGGTTTGAGCAGATTGCGGCTACCCTCGGCGCTTCGGCTTCCAAAATTTTCTTTGTCGTCACGATTCCCCTCGCCTACAAAGGCATCGTCGCCGGCGCGCTGCTGGCCTTTTCCCGTGCCCTCGGCGAGTTTGGAGCGACCATTCTACTGGCAGGAAATATTCCCGGGCGGACACAAACGTTGTCTCTCGCGATCTACAACTTCGTCCAACTAGGAAAAGATCCTGAAGCGTACATGTTGCTGGGTATTACCGTGGCGCTCGCCTTCCTATTTGTCTGGACTTCGGAATGGCTGCTACGGACAGAAAAAAAAATGTGACATGCTGCTCCGCTGCCGCATACCGCTGGCAAGTTTCGATCTCGATATCGATGTCACATTCGATGCCCGGGTGACGGCGATTTTTGGTCCGTCGGGCGCCGGCAAAACCACGCTGCTCGATGCCATCGCGGGTTTGCGCGAGATTGCCGCAGGCGAAATCGAGCTCGGCGGTAAAACTCTCTTTTCGTCGACGCGGAAAATCAATCTTCCGCCACAGCGCAGAAATGTTGGCTACGTTCCTCAGGAAGGCGCGTTGTTTCCGCATCTTTCGGTGCGGCGCAATATTCTCTTCGGCTCCGAACGAAACTCTCAATTCTCTGATGCGAAGACGATGAGCATGGAGCACGTGCTCGAAGTCCTCGAGATCAGCCATTTACTTCGTCGCTCCGTGACTGAGCTTTCGGGGGGCGAAGCCCAGCGGGTTGCGCTCGCCCGCGCCATCCTGTCCCATCCGCAGTTATTGCTGCTCGACGAGCCCTTGGCCGCCCTTGACGTCGGCCTCAAGGAAAAGATTTTGCCTTACCTCGCGCGCGTGCGCGACGAGTTCGCGATCCCGATGATCTATGTCACCCATAACGTCACCGAGGTGCTCACTCTGGCGGATTGGGTCCTGGTGATTCGGAGCGGCGTCTTGATCGCTCAAGGGCCCCCTCGCGAGACGCTTACGTCGAGTCGCGCGGTCAGAGCGATTCCCGGAGAGGAACTGGAAAATGTCTTTGCGGTAGAATTTCTCGATTCCGACAAAGCGGCGGGCCGATCACGAGTGCGACTATCGTCCGGGACAGAAATCTTCGTGCCTTATCTACCCGCGTCCACTCGCCGAACTTTTCAGCTTCGGGTCCGCGCCGACGACATTCTCATTGGCACAAAGCGGCCCGAAGGGCTATCGGCGGGAAACATTTTGCCGGGGGTTGTTCGTGCTATGGAGATCATCGACGATCAGGCGCTCGTGCGCGTCGCTGCCGGCGAATTTTTTTGTGTGCGAGTCACGGCTGGCGCCGTTCGCCGGCTTGGTCTTGAAGTAGGATCTGCCGTTTTTCTGATCATGAAAACGCGGTCGTTTCAGCTGCTGTAAGATTGCTTGAACGGCTTGACACCTGGGCTCGTCCGCGCCAAATTGGGCGAACGCGTTTCCGCGGCGCTTGTGGACTGCGACCCGCAGGCCGAATGCGAGACGCTCGAGGACTGCAAAATTGCCGACATGAGAAAGCACTGCCTACTTGTGATGGCGCTCTTACTGTCGCTGCCCACGGCGTTGATCCATGCCCAGAGTGAGAAAAGAATTTCCGTCAGTTTGATTTACGAGGCAATCGCCGCGACCAATGCCACGCTGTGGCTTGCCGAAGATGCGAAGCTATTCGAGAAGTATGGCCTCGATGCCAAGGTCGTGCACGCACGCGGCGCAGTTCCCGTCCAAGCCGTCGTCAGCGGCTCGGCTGAATTCGGCGCCTTCAGCGGCTCCTCGGCGATTGCCGCCGTGCTCGCGGGCAGCGATCTCGTTTTTGTCGCGGCAAAAGGTAATTTCGCGGTGATGTCGTTTTGGGTGCGACGCGATTCACCGATAAAGACGCTGGCCAATCTCAAAGGCAAGACGATTGGCGTCACGCGCGCAGGCTCGGCGACACATACGATCGCGCGCATCGCGTTGAAGTCGGCAGGCCTGAGCGAACGGGACGTCAAATTTCTCCACCACGGCGGATTGCCGGAATCGTTCGCGTCGCTGGACCAAGGAATCGTCGACGCCAGTCTCGGTTCGCCGCCGCGTCCCGGTTTTAGGGAGTTGATCGATCTGTCGTCGCTCCGAATTCCGTTTCTTCAGGGCGCAATCGAGCTGCAGCGCAGTTTTCTTCAGAGCCGCCGCGAAACCGTCATCAATGTGCTCAAAGGTTATCTCGAGACCATCCAGCTGGCTAAAGAAAGGCCAGACCTCGCGATGGCCTCGATCTCTAAGCGCATGAGGGTGCCGCTCGAGCTCGTTCGTCCCGCCTATCAGCCGCATGAAAACGTCCTGGAAGAAATTCCCTACGTGCGCCGCGATTCGGTTCAGGTCATCCTCGATCAATATCCCAAAGAGCAGGTTAAAAACCTGACGTATGAAAAATTGGTCGACAACAGCTTACTTCAACAGCTTGAGCAATCCGGATTCATACGGAATCTCTATCGAAAGTAACCGCTGTGTTGTTTTAAGCGCCGACGAGCTTCGCGGGTATCCGAACCAGGGAGTATTTGCCGGGGGAAGCGGACTGAGTGGTAATCTGGTTCGCGCTCTGTTCCTTGGTTTCAGGCTGACCACGAGCTGACAGCTTTATTTGAGCAGCTCGCACCTCATACCCGCGCCTGCGTCGGGGACGCTGTAGAGCGCGCAACGGTAAATTTGGCCATCCAGCGTGCGGACGGTCGAAAACGAGCCGAGATCTGTAACCAGATTTTGCTCCACCCAGGTGGACGGCGGATCGACTTCGCGCCCGCCGCTCGACGAAAACTTCTCTACAGCCAATTTCAACATTCCATAGGTTGCAACACTCTCCACGCGCTCGCGCGACTCTCCAGATGCGGGCATGGCTACCACCTGCTCTCGAACGGTGGGTTTCAGAGCGCGGATTTCTTCGTCCATCTTGACCAGTTCGTCCTTCATTTCCTGGGTTCGATCCGTGCGCAAACTCGAATCGCGCATCGTAATGACGAATTCTGTCTTTTTGATATCGAGGTCGACGAGGCGATAAAATTCTCTCGAGCCACCCAGGGTCGCGGTAATGATGCCCTTCAGTTCACCGCCCGCGCGCTGGCGGTCCGGCCAGCGTTCCGGCGAGTTCCCTGCATGCTGCATCTCTCCTTGATAGTCACTCAAGCCCAACAACAGAGTCGCGCCCGGGCTCGCTGGGCGACTGCTGGCACAGCCGTAGAGCATCAGGAAGGGAAAAACTGCTAGCAGGTTCTTACGCCTCATGGCTGCGGAGAATACCATATCGCCTCAACTGCTTGGAATTTTTTTTTGCTTGGCCGGCTGTTGCTTGACGACGAATTGACTTCCGCACTATTGTTCGATCATTTTACGGGATGAGCGTGGCCGCGACCGATACGGTCGCACTTTGATGTTGCAGGGACTATGCTCCGATCGAAGGAGACGTCGCATGTTTAGAAAGCTCCTCTTGTTAGTGATATTCTCTCTCGCTCTTGTTTCTTCGTTGCCGGCACATGCGCTGGATACCGTCACCGCCGCCCTTACATCGAAAGCTTTTCAGTACGTTCCATTGGTGATCGCCCAGGAGCGTGGCTACATGAAGGAGGAAGGACTCGATCTCAAACTTGTCTTTATGCAAAACGCCGCGGGCCTTCAGGCATTGATCGCCAATCAGGTTCAATTCTCCGGTTCCGGGAGCAGCGCCTTGGTGGCGATCTCCAAAGGCAATGCGCCGCTCAAAACCGTTCTCGCGTTCAACGATCAGGTGCTCCAATGGCTGGTCGCGCGGCCCAACATCAAGAGCTTGCGCGATCTGAACGGCAAAAAAGTCGCGACCACCGGCGTTGCTTCGATCGCGGCCTACATGTTGAGAAACATCTTGACGCAAAAAAATATCCCCAAAGACATCGTGCTGATCGATCCCGGCCCGGTGAATCGCCTGCCGTCACTGTTATCGGGAGCCGTGGATGCGGCCATTGTCAGCCCGGAAGAACGCTACGCGGCCCTCGATCAGGGCATGAAAGACATCATGTTTTTCGGAAAAGAGGTGAAAAACTCTTGGGGTACCTTCGCGACCTCTGACCGATATTTGAAAGAGCAGCCAAAACAGCTCGCCGGCTTCGCGCGCGCGGTCATCAAGGGGCTTAAAATCGCTCGCCAGGATCGCGAAGGCACCATTGCCGCAGTCGCCAAGTTCAGCGAATTGGACAAAACGCTGGCGACGCGCATGTACGATGACCTGGTCGGAACTTTCACAAAAGCCGGTTATGTCGACGAGCAAAGCCAAAAGAACGATCTTGCGATCGTTGCCCAGGTTGCGGAGGTGGCCGAGGTTGTGCCGCCGCGGCGCGCGTACGATTTCAGTTTTGCCCGTGCGGCTGAGCAACAACTCGGCAAGCAAGGATGGAAGCCTTAGGAAAAATTGATCAAGCGGTGTAAATCTTCGCGTCTCTTGTTCGCTCGGCGCTCAATTTTTTATTGACAGCTCGAAGTGCCAGCCTTTAAACTCCGCGTGAACTTCCGGTCAGGGGAGGCGCTATGGCGAAAGGTATTTCCATTCATATCGGTTTGAATCATGTCGATCCCAAGCATTACCAGGGCTGGGACGGGGCGCTGAATGCATGCGTTGCGGACGCCAACGATCTGTGCGCGCTCGCCAAAAAGAAAGGATTCACCGGCAATGCTTTGCTCTTAAACGAGCAGGCGACCGCGGCCGCGTTGACCGCAGCGCTTCAGGATGCGTCCAAAAAATTGACTAAAGGCGATATCCTGTTTCTCACCTATTCAGGACATGGCGGTCAGGTTCGTGATACCAACGCGGATGAGAAGGACAACGACCGCATGGATGAAACGTGGGTGCTCTTCGATCGCGAATTCGTCGATGACGAGCTCTACAACCTGTGGAGCAAGTTCAAACCCGGCGTGCGCATTCTGGTGCTCTCGGACAGCTGCCATAGCGGCACTGTGACCCGGGATATTCCGATCTTTGTCGGCGCCGGCCCCAAGCCCCGCGCGATGCCGCGGGAAATCGCCGAGAAAACGGAAAATGCCAATCGCGCGCTTTATCGCGCAATCCAGGAAGAAAACCGCGGTGCGGAAAAAACCAAGGTGGCGGCGAGTATCTTGCTGGTCTCGGGTTGCATGGACAACCAAACTTCGATGGATGGCGAACACAACGGCGCGTTCACCGGAACGTTGAAGAAGGTCTGGAACAATGGCCGCTTTGTTGGCGGCTATCGTAAGTTCCGCGACAAAATCGTCGCACTGATGCCGTCAAGTCAGACGCCGAACTACTACTTTGTCGGCGCGGCGAATCCTCCATACGAAGCGCAGACACCCTTCAGCATTTAGACCGCCGCGCGTCTCCGCAACAAGCCGCCTCGCACTAGCGCTCGTTGCGCGCCGTCGCTCTGGCTTGCGATCTCGACGCTGGCCGAATCTTTTTATCTGCGGCATGATTGTGCCGTGATTTGGCACATTCTCAAATCGCTGGCGCGAGTCGAAGAGCTTTCGGAGGAGCTCGAGCCTGAGCCGCGCTGGCCGGCTTTCGTTGCGGCGCTTGCGGTCGGCGGACTCTATACGGGCTTGCCGGATGCCCTCACTATGGGACCGCGCTGGTTATTTCCATCGGCTGTTTTGGGGTTGTTAATTCCGGCCGTTGTATTCCACCACACGAGCCGGCCTCGTCTCAACACCATTTTTGGATTTGCCGTCGACGCGGTGCTCACTATCGGACTGACGATCTCGATTATGCTCCTCATCGCGGCGCTGCCCTCGCACCGTGAATCTCCCCAGGCGCTTTTGGTCTCCGCCGCATCGCTGTGGATCACCAACATTTTAGTTTTTGCTTTGTGGTACTGGCGCTTGGATGCCGGCGGGCCGCACCAGCGCGACCAGCGGGCCGGGCATACCGACGGCGCGTTTCTCTTTCCGCAGATGACGATGAATGAGCAAGCTCTGCGCGACGCGGGCATAGAAAACTGGTCTCCCGAGTTCGTCGACTATTTGTTCTTGGCTTTCAACACCAGCACGGCATTCTCGCCGACCGATGTCCCTGTCCTCGCCCGTTGGGCGAAAGTTTTGATGATGTTGCAATCATTGTTGTCGCTTTTAATCGTCGCGCTTTTGGCCGCCCGCGCCGTCAATATTCTCTAGGACTCTATTACCCCCGCGAGCGATCGCTTGACTGGCGGGGCAGGGTCTCTGCTAAAGTGGCGAAATGGGCGGTGAACTGTAGTAAATCTGTAATCAGGAGGATCCCCGGCAGCATGGCCATCCCAGGAGAAAAGGCGATTCAGATGGTGCGCAATGCGCATAGCCAGGCAGCGCAGCTCGATATAGCCGTGACCGCCGTCGTCGTCGATCAAAGCGGTCGCATGATCGCGCTTGGGCGCATGGACAAGGCGCGTCCGATCACTGTGGAAATCGCTCTCAACAAAGCCTACACGGCGGCCAGCTTTCAGCAGCCGACCAAGGATCTGGCGAGCGTCGCCGGACAGAGCTGGTTCCAAAGCCTGGTGGTCTCGAGCAGCGGTCGGATCATGCCCGGTAGCGGCGCCGTACCCATCGTCGAAGGTGGCACTGTTGTCGGCGCGATAGCCGTATCCGGCGGAACCGATGAACAGGATCAAAAATGCGCCGAAGTGGCCATGTCGGGATATACTAATGGATAAAGAACGAAGGCGAAGGAGAATCCGGCGCATTTTGAACGACCGCGATTCGTTCGCCGTTATCCGTTATCGTTGACCAAGCGGAGGACTGAACATGTCTAAAGCAGAAAACTGGGATCAGTTGCCTGGCGGGACGGCCGGCGATGAGTTTCCTACGCCCTACCTGGGCCGGTCGGTCAAACTCGTCGGAGGGCATGTGAATGTCGACATGAACCAGTCGCCGCATCCCAAAAATCAGCGCGGCGAGCTCGGGAAGCCGCTCTTCAACTGGTATCGAAATACGGTCTCGAAAGATCCTCTGACCCGCGTCTCGGCACCCAACCATTTTGCCGATCGCAGGCATTTTCTGGCCAACGTCATCAACCGCTCGACAAACGGCAAGGTCAATCCGCGCCGGATCGCGGTGGACGACCCGGCGGCGATGGCGCGACATATCAAATCCGTCGCGCTCTATATGGGCGCCCACGTGGTCGGCATTGCCAAGGCGCATCCTTCGTTTCTTTATGCCGCTGGCGGCGGGCGCTACGTACAGGACGGCAGTGCCAAAGACGATTACCAGAGCCATTCGCCCGAAGAACTCGTGAGACGCTTTCCTTACATCATCCAGGCGACCACGGCGTGGGATTACAACAAGCTGCAGGCTCATCGTCACCACATCGGTGATGCCGCCTATCATGTTTCGCAGATGAAAGGCGTCATGGTGCTCAAGGCTCTCGAAGGCTACATCAAAGAGCTGGGTTATACCGCGCTACGCGGTGTCGTTACCCCGCAAGCAGCGGGAGTCGCCGGTGGGATCGGCGAGCTGGGCAGAAACGGCTTGGTGATCAATAAAAATTTCGGCGCGCGCATTCACATGCCCGATCCGATACTGACGGATTTGCCGCTGGTGGCGGATGAACCGGTCGATATTGGCGTGGAGGACTTTTGCAAAATCTGCCGTAAGTGCGCCAACACCTGTCCCACCAATAGTATTCCCTTCGGCGACAAGGTAGTTTTCAACGGCATCGAAAAATACAAGATCAACTGGCTCACCTGTTACAAACTGCGTCCCTACGTCCATGACCATTGGGGGAGCTGCCTCACTTGCGCAGCGGTTTGCCCATTCACCAAACCCAACGTTTGGTGGCACAGCCTCGCGACCTGGGCGCTCCATACTTGTCCATATGCAACGCGGCCGGCGTTGGTGCACGCGCTCAAGTGGATCGACGACAAATTCTGGGGCGTGACGCGGACCCGTCGTGTACGCTGGCTGGGATACGATTCCGGGATCAAGCCGGGTGAGCAAGCGTGTACGGTTGCGGGATGCACAGCTTCCCACGAAGGCAAGGCCAGCTCGGTGAGCGGCGACATGGGGTACTATGCGCCGCTCAAAGAAAACACCAACCGTTTTGTCAAACGGGACGGCTAGTGGCGTTGCAACTCGGTCCGTTTAAATTGCCCTGGGTCAAAAAAGACTCGCACAAGAACGATCCCTACTGGAATTTTTTCGTCAACACGCCGCCCGCGGATCTCGCCAATACCGTCACAGAAATGATCCGCAAAGCCCCCGACGGAAGCGTGTTTCCGACCAAGGCGGAGCTACACACTCCCGAGATCACATCGAGTCACGTCAAGGGGATGGCGGAATACTTCGGCGCCGAGCTCGTTGGCATCGCTAAACTCGAAAACGTGTTCTCTCTCCCGATCGGACACGGAAACAGTGAGGTTGATGAAAACCAGAATTACCCTTTTGCGATCATCTGCGCCGTGCACGCCGATTACGATCCGCGCACTTCCCCGGGAATCGGCGGCCAAGTCCCGGTGCAGAACGGCTTGTTCATCACCTTTATCTTGAGCGCCTGGGTCAGAGAGCTGGGTTTCCGCGCCAAGGCCGCTCCCGATCCGGACGCAGATAAACTAGCGGCCGCCGCGGGGCTCGGCACGCTCGATCCCAACGGAAGGTTGGTGACGCAGAAGTTCGGCACCAACATTCACATCGCCAATGTCATACGCACCGACCTGCCACTGGCAGCGGATGGATAGCACAGTTCCAACCGTTGGAACCGCTCAAGCCGTTCGACACATTTTGAACGGTTCGAACCGCTTGAACTGCTTGAACGGGCTTTACCGATTAAACCGCTCGACGACTCTTGAACTCTTCGGA
The DNA here is from genome assembly GCA_044869705.1 of Binatia bacterium. GTDB lineage: Bacteria > Desulfobacterota > Binatia > UBA9968 > UBA9968 > DP-20. Next base: position 10,509 of record JBIOXP010000020.1, read on the forward strand.
GATGCTCTGAATGCCCTATGTCATCACTTCCCTATGTACCAATGACGGCGCCTGCGTGGAGGTCTGTCCCGTCGC